>CALZGI010000312.1 GCA_945786855.1 Thermodesulfovibrionia bacterium
CACGCCGAACCTTGCCCTTTCTTCCAATCAACTGCTCCGTAATTCCCGAGAACCTTCTTGAGAGCGAACTCTTTGGACATATGAAAGGAGCATTCACGGGTGCACTTATGTCAAAAAAGGGAATGTTCGAAGAGGCCGACGGTGGAACGGTGTTCCTGGATGAAATCGGTGATATCAATCCCTATTTTCAGATAAAGCTGTTGCGGGTTCTGGAAGATCAGCTGATCAGGCCCGTTGGAAGCACAAAGGCCATGAAAGTGGATCTGAGATTTGTCGCGGCCACGAATAAAGAACTTGAAAATACGGTAAAGGAAGGTGAATTCCGGGAAGACCTGTATTACAGAATAAATACCATTACCCTCCGGATACCTCCTTTGAGGGACAGAAAAGAAGACATTCCCGTACTGATTAAATTTTTTCTAAAAAAATATTCACAGGAATTTCAGAAGCAGGTCACCCATATTACCGATGAGGTATTGACACGCATGGTGAATTACAAGTGGCCCGGAAATATACGTGAACTTCAGAATGTTATAGAAAGGGCACTATTAATTACTGAAGACAGCAAGATTACGGCTGAACACCTCCCTGAATCAATGAGGGCAGCCGAATCTTTCGAGAAATCATCCCTGAAAAGTCATCTGTCAATAGAAGAGTATACCAAGGCATTCATCCTTGAGTATCAGACACAGTACAATGAGCAGGAACTGGCTGCCATGCTGGGAATAACAAGAAAATCTCTCTGGGAAAAAAGGAAAAGATGGGGAATGGAAAAGAATCCCGTCAACCATTAGCAAACATTACTTTATGTAACCCTCACAGCTCCCTGCGCTACATTTTGTTACAAAACTCTTTATTTTACCCGAATTACTGATTTCAACTTATTGTTTTATAATTGGATTTTATACATTTCAGTCTGGCATTTTATTTGCTCATATTATGCTGTCTTATTGAAATAATAACCCTACACTACAATTTATGATTACTGAAGACTGTATTAATTTTTTAAAAAAAACACCGCCCTATCAGTTCCTGAAAGAGCCTGCAATCAGGACCATTGCAGAAAACCTGGCACTCGAATTCTTTCCGAAAAACACGCTGATCCTGACACAGGACGGAACGCCCAGCGATTCACTCAGAATCATTAAAAAGGGAGGAGTAAAAATATATATCTCCAAAGATGACGACCTGGTGATTGACTACAAAAGCGAAGGAGATTCCTTCGGGTATGTGTCGCTCATCAGCGGAGATAAGTCCCGGACAAATGTCCTGGCCGTTGAAGATACTCTCTGCTATCAAATCCCGAAAGAAGTAATCCTCGACATAATAAATACGGAACCCCTCTTCGGGGAATACTTCATGAAGTCATTCTTCACAAATTACCTTGACAAGACCTACAGTGAAATGCGAAACAAGAACCTCCTCTTTAAAGAAGGTGAAAAGCTCCTTTATACAACGCCCGTAAAAGAAATTATTGGCGGAGAAGCGGTAACGGCCCCGAAGGAAATTTCGATAAAGGACGCTGCAGGCATCATGTCAAAGCATAAAATCAGCTCCCTGCTGCTCGTAAATAAACAGGGGGCGCCCCTGGGAATTATTACTGACAAGGACCTCCGTGAAAAAGTCGTAGCCGAAGGAATTGAGCCCACTGCCCCGGCACATGAAATAATGAGTACCGGACTGGTGACAACCGATTCCCGGAGCACCTGTTTTGACGCTCTCTCAGTGATGATCAGGCACAATATACACCACCTTATCGTGACCGAAGGGGGCGAACTCGCTGGTGTAGTAACAAATCATGACTTCATGATGCTGCAGGGCACATCGCCTCTTTCAATAATGAAAAATATTGACCGGCAGAAAAGTGCTGAAGAACTGATTCCGATCCAGGAGAGCATTAACCAGACCATATCGATCCTCCTGAAGGAAGGAGTAAAGGCCAGTCATGTTCTGAGGATAATAACAGAGCTTCATGACAGGCTCATCAGCAAAATTATCGACCTCAGCATACGTGAAAGCGGGAGTTCTCACTGTCCCTTTGCTTTTTTTGTTTACGGCACCGAGGGCAGGCGGGAAGAAACATTCAAGACCGTTATCCGCTGCGCCATAGTCTATGACGACGAGAAAGCATATTGTGATAAGAAAGACATTGAAGAATTCTGCAGAAACCTCATTGCCACCCTCCAGGAGACATTGAAGAATTGCAACCTGCCGCTGTTTGACACCTGCCCCCTGGGGAGTAATGTTCCGATTTACGGAGACATCTCGGAGTGGGAAAATAATATTCTGACAGCACTGCGGTCATCAAAACCCGACATTGCAGCAACGGGAAAGAAGATGCTCGATTCAAGAGCAGTGTACGGAAATGAATCGATTATAGAGCTGCTGAAAGACCGATTGTACAAGTCCATCCGGGAAAACAGAAAATACAGTGAAATACTGCTTGACGATTCTTCCCTGCAAAAATCACCGATCGGATTCTTTAAAAAATTCTTTATAGATGAACGCGGGGAACAGCTTGAAAAAATGGACATCAAGGAAAAAGGCTCTGCTCATATAGTCGAGATAGTCCGGGCAATGGCCATAGGTCACAATATTCATGAGACATCCACAATTGACAGATTGAACACGTTGTCCCAGAAGGGATTGATCCCCCGGGAACTGCATAACAATATTATCTCGGCATTTGAATTTCTTCTCCACCTTCTGCTGCAGTCACAGCTGGAGAAAAAAGAGACTGATATGGAGATCGATAATTATATCGAACCTGAAAAACTGTCCATGCTCGAAAAGAAGACGCTCAAGGAGACATTCACACTGCTGCCGACACTGCAGGAAAAGGTAAAGAGCTATTATCGTCAGGAATCGCTGACTCAATGAGTATTATTGATAACTTTTTAAATAAATTAACGGCAAAGACAAAGCATACTCAGAATGGTAAAAAAACAGACACCTGGTCAGGAGCAGTCAGAAAAAACTCACCGCTCAGCGAGTGTCCTTTTGTCGTGTTTGACACGGAGCTCAGCGGCCTCGATCCGCGCAAGGATTTTATTATCTCCATCGGAGCGATTAAAATGACAGGCGGGACGATTCACATAAACAAAGAAATGTCGCGGCTGGTAAGGCCTGAAGGGGAAATGAGCAAAAAAAATGTAGAGATACACGGGATAACCCCGGGGGAACTGGAAGAAAAGGAAAGCCTGGAAGCAGTGCTGCCGGACTTTCTTGACTTCATAAAGGACTCGGTGCTTGTAGGTCACTTTATTAACATCGATATTAAATTTATGAACAGGGCATTAAAAAAAATCTATTCCATGAAGCTGGCAAATCCTGCGCTGGATACTCATTCAATTCATGAATGGCTCTATGAAAACGGCGTCGCATTTAAAAAGCACTATCACGGCGGTTCGACAAAGACAGATCTTTTCTCGGTATCCCAAAGATACGGGATTACCGTTGACACTGCACATGATGCACTCAACGATGCCTTTGTAACAGCCCAGCTGTTTCAACGGTTTCTTTATTTTCTGCATGCAGAGGGCATGCATACACTGAATGATTTACTAGATATTGGCAGAGCATAATGGTAGTATAGTTCGTTAACTGCCGGAAAAGGGGGTGATATCGGGGGTTTTTGTTTCTGTTATTTTATTCGTGGATGCAAAATTTAAAAAGGAGGTAATTACTAGTGGAATCTAAAATTGTATGGTTATTTGTATGTGTCGCCGCGTACTGGGCCTATTGTATTGCAATGGGCGTCAAGGGCGCAAGGATGGCAAAGAGTGCATCTGATTACTTTATCGCTGGTCGTTCGATCCCAATCTGGGTATTCGTGCTCGCAGCAACTGCGACATCCTTCTCAGGTTGGACATTTATGGGACATCCGGGGCTGCTTTACCGTGATGGCTTTCAGTATGCCTATGCATCATTTTACGCCATTACCATTCCTTTTACCGGGGTCATATTCCTGAAAAGGCAGTGGATTCTGGGTAAACGCTTCGGGTATGTAACCCCCGGGGAGATGTTCTCTGACTACTTCAAATCTGACGCAATCAGGGTACTGACCGTTATTGTTGCCCTGGTGTTCTCAATCCCCTATCTCGGCGTGCAGCTGAGAGCGTCGGGCTTTCTGTTTAACGTTCTTACTGACGGCATGCTCGGTGTTGAAACAGGCATGTGGATGTTGTCAGCCGTTGTTTTTATCTACGTTGCATCTGGCGGACTGAGGGCTGTGGCATACGTTGATACGGTACAGTGCATCCTTCTTGCCGGCGGTATCGTCGCAATCGGTTTTATCGCCATGGATGCAGCAGGCGGCTGGACAGCCCTGAATCAGGGTATTGCTCACCTGACATCACCGGAACCGCTGGCTGCTCTTGGCGGAGAGGTAATGGACAAGAAGAGGACCCTGGACAATTTCAGCCATTACATTGCCGTTCCCGGTGTCATCCAGTTTGTAGCAAGCGGCCCGAAAGCAGTTGGCGGCGCATGGACAGGCATGATGATCCTTACCTATGCCTTCGCTCTCATGGGTATTCAGTCATCACCGGCATTTTCAATGTGGTCTTTCTCAAACAAAAACCCGAAACCCTTTGCACCACAGCAGGTGTGGGCATCTTCTTTTGGTATCGGCGGCATTCTGATTTTCTTCACAGCAATGCAGGGCCTTGGCGGTCACCTTATCGGTGCTGACCCCAGAATGCTCACGGCCGGCTTTGGTCAGGATGTAATGCAGCTGGGCAAAGACCTGATGGCCATGCCCGGTAAGCAGGGCATGATCGTACCTGCCCTGATCAACCTCCTTGCTGATACTGCTCCGTGGGCAGTCGGTCTCCTGAGCGTGTGCGCGCTGGCTGCCATGCAGTCAACGGGTGCTGCATACATGTCTACAGCAGGCGGTATGCTTACCAGAGACCTTTACAAGCACTTCATTAACAAGGAAGCGTCACATGCGACACAGAAACTCTTTGGAAGGATCGGCGTTGCAATAATCGTTCTCTCTGCGCTGGTTGTCGCAACAACTTCCAAGGACGCCCTCGTGCTGCTTGGCGGACTGGCTGTTGCGTACGGATTCCAGATGTGGCCTGCCCTCATCGGTATCTGCTACTGGCCGTTTCTCACGAGACGGGGTATCACCGTCGGTATGATATTAGGCCTGATCGCCGTTACCTGTACCGAGACAATCGGTACAAAGTGGTTTGGAATTACAGCATGGGGCCGCTGGCCTTTAACACTCCATTCTGCAGGATGGGGGATTCTCTTCAACCTCGGCTCAGCCATACTGATATCTGCCGTTACACAGGACTCTGAGTCCCGCGCTCACAGGCAGAAATATCACGACTACCTGAATGAGCATGCAGGGTTGCCTGAAGACAAAAAGAGTCTCGTTCCCATGGCATGGATCATTGTAGTGGTATGGTTCATATTTGCCCAGGGTCCGGGAACAGTTATCGGAAACACTATCTTCGGTAACCCCAATAATTCTGCAACATGGACATTCGGTATGCCCTCTATCTGGGCATGGCAGATCATCTGGTGGGCACTCGGTGTAGGAATGATGTGGTTCCTCGCGTACAAGATGAACATGTCCACAATTCCTGAGAAAGAAATTGAAGTTCTCGTGGAAGACATTGGAGACGCTTCAAAAGCGCGCCTGGACACGGACAAGCCGTAGTTTCAAATAGCATCTTTCTTTCGGGGGAGAGATTTCGGTCTCTCCCCCCTTTAATTTTCCGCTTAAATAAGATAAAGTAATACTCGTTTCATGCAGTGCTGCTCTGCACCGGCATCTGCGCGCAGAACAGGCAATAAACAAGAGCAGGGAGGCAAAATGACAGTCGGGTTACTGACCTGGTACACGATCTCCTCTATCGTTCTGGCCGCACTCCTTTTTAAACCGGTCAAGAAGTTTATTTTTGTACAGAGAATCAGAAAGGCCGAACGAAAACTGAAAAGGGCCCTGACCGAAGAAGAAAGAAAAGACATAGAGAAAAAGATCATTCCTGTGACAGCAATTATAGTCGTTACATTTGCATTCATCTTTAACAGACTCCTTATCAGCAAACATTTCATGCCCTAATATGGATAAAAATTTACGAACAGCAGCCATCGGCATCACCGTTTTAATAATCTTCGGATACTTTTTTTTCCAGTATACGGTCCATGAAAATGTTCCGGGCGAAAACATGCACCGCCTTGCAAGCAGCTACCTGGAAGAAGGCAATTACGATAAGGCGCTGAAAAATTTCGATGAAGTACTGGCAGAGCATCCTGAGTATAAAGAAGCTCATCTCGGCAGGGCCATTACTCTCATGCAGTCAGGTGACCCCCATAGTGCAATGAACTCCTTTGACAGGGCGCTGGCTATCGATAAAAACTTCGCTGCCGCCTATGCAAACAGGGGGATCCTGAATGACAGAGTGGGGAATTATGAGCAGGCGGTGAGTGACTACAGAAAGGCTGTTGAACTGGATCCGGAAATGACAGAAGGGCCGGGCCTCATCTGGAGATTTCTTCGCAATGTGAGCGAAAGACCGCCGACACTTATTGACAGGGCAGACTATATAGAGGAGGAACTGAAAAAGCCGGCGTCAGAGCGCCTTCTGAGTGTCCCCGAAATTGATGCCGAACAGAGAATGTACAAAAAATAATACAGTGCTTACCTTCCTTCTCTCTTGACCGGCGAAATTGCCCTTCCCTCTACTTTAACTTGTACCGGCCTTCCGTTGTTCTGAGGTATACTATTCCTACTGGCATTTCAAAAAGGAGGTAGTCATGGCAAAAGTAGCACTCATTCTTGCAGACGGTTTTGAAGAGGTCGAGGCAATGGCCATTGTTGATGTCCTGAGAAGGGCTGAAATTGACGTGACAATTGCCGGTCTCCATGAAGGACCTGTAAGGAGTGCCCGGAACGTCAAAGTGATTCCTGACGGGAGTATTGATTCTGTGAATGCAAAAGACTACTCCATGCTCGTGCTGCCGGGGGGACAGCCCGGATCTGACAATCTCAACGCTGACGACCGGGTGCTGAACCTGATCAAGGAATTCAATGACAGCGGGAAACTGACCGGTGCAATATGTGCCGCTCCATATGTCCTGGCAAATGCCGGCATCCTCGAAGGGAAACATGCAACATCCTACCCATCATACAGTGCCCGTCTTGGAGCAGCCCTCTATGAGGAAAAGACTGTTGTGACAGACGGCAACATTCTTACCAGCAGGGGGCCGGGCACTGCACTGTGCTTTGCACTGGCTATTGTTGAACGACTTGCGGGGAAAGAGAAGGCAGGGCAGATAAAAGAAGGAATGCTCCTGGCAGATACTTGTGATTGATACTGATAACAGTCAAAAAAAAAGGCCTGATATAATCAGGCCCTGAATAGTGCTGTTCCTGTCAAACAGTAGATATTATTTCTTTGTCTCCGGTATTTTTCTGACTTCATCCATTTTGTCCTGTACGGCAGCGGATTCATCCTTTTTCAGCATTTCACCTTCTTTCAGTAGTTCATCACCTTCTTTTGCTTTTTCGCTGCCCTCTTCCACTATTTCACTTACTTTTATCATCTCTTCGCCCTGTTTCACTGCGTCATCAGTCGCGACAACGAAGTTTAATCCTACTGCTACTGACAGAAATAAGGCAACTACTGCTAAAACGATTATTCTTTTCATGGTCATCTTTCCTTTTCTATAGGTTCTTGTTGAATACATTCTTCTTTTCAATACCACAGATATCCTGCAGCATATCAATTTTAAATCAGCTGAAATCCCCTCTCAAATACAACCTCCTTTCCCTTCAGTTGAAATAGTTGTCAGCAACTATGTCTTTATCCAAAAGCAATAGGCATGCCTGAGCATGCCGGGAAACAACAACCTGTTAATTTAAATAACTAATTTATACATTGCCCGGCCTAGACCAATTTTTACAGTCAATGATTTGTATGGTTTTGCCGACAGAGCTGCCGAAATAATCATCGTGAGGAAATGAAATTATTATTTAAGATAAGGTTTTTGATCGTGTATGGAAATTGCACCGGAAATATTATGGAGGGAAAAAGATAAAAGGAGCCTGTCATACTGTATGCAGAAAAGAGGATTTCCGGGACAACATCAGTTCAGATGATCAACTCTCCAAACTCACTTCCCACGATATCCTGAAGGCGTGACACTGCCTTGAAGGCCTCTTTCAGTATCTCCCTGCTCCTCTCCGAAAGATCAGCAGGCTTAAGATGATAATCAAGGGCTTCATTGTTTATAAAATTCTGGACCTGGGCGTTCAGAGTATGGTAGAGGATTATCCTGTAAGCATTTTCAAAATACTCAGAGTCATCACGGTGAATCACCCCTTTTTTCACCAGGGCCTGTATCCGTCCCATGGTTGAAGTATCCCGGATTCCATGCCGCAGCGCAAGTACGCGCGCTGATTCGATAAGAAAGATAAGACCGCTTCTCTTCATGTCAATTTCGCCCCTGTGGTCCTCGTCCTTTTCCGTAATAAAGCTTCCGAAAAGGCCCAGCGGAACCTTGTGCATTCCCTCCTCCTCATCATGCATCTGTCTCAGGACATTGTGGTTCTTTAACAGTTCTCTGTATGAATGGTTCATAAACTGGTCGAAGAGCGCTGTATTTCCGTACAGAGGTATTGAGTCGAATATGAGTGTCATGTATCGTATTGTAGAGGGGCCCGGGTTGCTGATAATCTCGGACACATGTTTTCTCCATTCTGATATTCTTTTTCTCCATAAAGGATTTTGCCCCATAATATTTCCGGGGCAGTAGACAAAACCGATGTCATTCAGTCTGTCCGAAAGTTTCTGCGCCACATCCCTGAAAAACTCGTCGACCTCTTCATGATCCCTGTCGTCATAGTTCTCAAGAATTATGCAGAAATCCTGATCCGGAAAGAGAAGGTTCTCCCTTCTTCCGTGACTGCCCGTCACAAAAAAGCAGAAATCAACAGCGGGAACAACTTTGTACTCCATGAGAACGGAATTCAGCACACGCTTGTGAATACTGGAGTTCACCAGTGACAGCATGGTGACTATATCAACGGCATCGGTATGACTTCCCAGTTTTTCCTGGACAAGAGGGACCATTTCCTCTTTTATCTGCTTGAAGTCTGCAACACTCTCAGCGTTCTGAAGCTGCCCGATGATGACCATGGGCTCAGAATATCGTAGCTTCATTATCTGGCGGAGTGTGATAATTCCCACAACTTTCTGCTTCTTGACCACGGGAAGGTGCTTTATGTTGTATCGTGAAAGCAGAGAAAGTGCGTCATACAGGGTATCATCGGGCAAAAGGGTAATGGGACTGGACGTCATAATATTTCCAATTTTCTTTTCAGCACCACAGTGAGGATCGGCTGCGACTACCTTTCTGACCAGGTCTCTTTCAGTAACAATCCCGAGGGGCTTCAGATCAGGATCAGTGACAATGACCGATGATATTTTTTTCTCTGCCATTTCCCCGGCAATATGACGGACTTCATCTTCCGGCCTGCAGAGGAACACATTCTTATCCATAATATTTTGAAGTGTTTCGTGATACTGGAAGGCCGATATCCGAAACACGGCTTCGCTGTTTTGAAGAAGGTTATCTTTTTCAGAAATATCCATACTATTCTGTTCCATCTCCGGTCAATGAGTTTAATATCGGTTTTTATTGTACCCGAATTTACCTGTAAAGAATATGTTTTTTTCACAGACAGGCAGTCGCTCGAAATGTTTCATTGTATTCAGATTCGATTTCTGTCCATAAATCGGGGAAAACAGCCGTTCATTCACATATTTCTCTTGATTTCTGCCCATATTTCTGCTACTTTATGAAATACAATTAACGGTCCAGTTACTATTTGTAACATTGGACATGAAATGAATCGAGGAGAAGACTTTCTTGTTCACGTTAACTCTTTAAATTTAAAGAATAAAATTCCTGTGATCAAAAGGGAGAAACAGGCATCAATTTTGCTGTATTTTTATTGATCTTATTATCGTTATCCATCACTAAATAAACTGTTCCAGAAAAGGAGGAATGATTTATGGCTGAAAATGAATCCATCAAAGTGTTGTCATCGGAGGAGCGGACCTTTCCCCCGTCAAAAGAGATGAGCGAGAAGGCCCATATCGGGAGCATGGACCAATACGAAAAGATGTATAAAAAGTCAATCGAGGACCCCGAGGGATTCTGGGGGGAGATTGCCGGGAAAAATATCTCATGGTTTAAAAAATGGGACAAGGTTCTGGAGTATGATTTTCACAAGCCTGAGATAAAATGGTTTATCGGCGGCAAACTCAATGCATCGTACAACTGTCTTGACCGCCATCTTGAGGCGGGCAGAAAAGATAAGACAGCGATCCTTTGGGAGGCTGATGATGGTTCAAACAGGATATACACATATGAGCAGCTCCATCTTGAGGTCAACAGGTTTGCCAATGTCCTTAAAAAGAATGGTGTGGGCAAGGGCGACAGGGTCGGAATATATATGCCTATGATACCTGAACTTGCCATAGCTATGCTTGCATGCGCACGGCTTGGCGCCATCCACAGTATTACTTTCGGCGGATTCAGTGCACAGGCATTAAAAGACAGGATCAATGACTGTGAGGCAAAGCTGGTTGTTACCTCTGATATGAGTGTACGGGGAGGCAAACATGTTCCGCTTAAGGCAAATGCTGATGAGGCACTTAAAGAATGCCCCTCTGTTGAGAAGATGATCGTTGTAAGGCATGTAGGCGATATAGAGATGAAGGAGGGCAGGGACATCTGGTGGCACGAGGAGATGGCTGCCAAAGATATTGAAGACTTCTGCAAGCCTGAGGAAATGGATTCAGAGGACCCCCTCTTTATCCTCTATACATCGGGGTCGACGGGCAAACCCAAGGGAGTGCTCCACACTACCGGCGGTTATATGGTCTATACGAACCTCACATTCAAGTATATTTTTGATTACCATGAGGAGGACATCTGGTTCTGCACTGCAGACATTGGCTGGGTCACTGGCCACAGCTATATTGTTTACGGCCCTCTTGCAGAAGGAGCTACCAGCATCATGTTTGAAGGTGTACCTACATATCCTGACCCCGGAAGGTTCTGGGATATGTGTGACAAGCACAAGGTAAACCAGATATACACCGCTCCAACCGTTATAAGGGCGCTGATGAGGTCAGGCGAAGAATGGCCCAATAAATATGACCTCTCTTCCCTCAGGGTCCTCGGTTCAGTAGGAGAGCCTATAAATCCGGAAGCGTGGATGTGGTACCACAAGAATGTAGGAAGAAGTAAACTTCCCATAGTTGACACCTGGTGGCAGACCGAGACAGGCGGAATTCTTATTACACCGCTTCCGGGCGCAATGACGCTTAAACCGGGCTCTGCAAACAGGCCGTTCTTTGGTGTTAAGCCGAAAATAGTCAAGCAGGACGGTTCCGAGGCAGGAGTGAATGAGGGAGGATATCTCCTTATTGAAAAACCCTGGCCGGGAATGATCAGGGGAACATATGGTGATCCTGAACAGAAGCGTGTCAAAGAAGTATATTTCTCGCAGTTCCCCGGCACCTACATGTCAGGAGACGGTGCACGGATAGACAATGACGGTGACTACTGGCTCATGGGAAGGATAGATGATGTTATTAACATTTCCGGTCACAGACTGGGCACGGCAGAGGTCGAATCAGCCCTGGTGAGCCATGCAACAGTAGCTGAGGCTGCTGTCGTAGGATACCCCCATGACATCAAGGGGGAAGGCATCTATGTTTATGTTACACTGAAGGAAGGCCAGGAGCCTTCCGATGACCTGAAAAAGACCCTTGTCGGTCATATCAGAAAAGAAATAGGTCCCATCGCAACTCCCGACAAGATGCAGTTCGCACCGGGACTGCCAAAGACACGAAGCGGCAAGATCATGCGGCGCATTCTCCGGAAAATTGCACAGGGTGCAATTGATGAACTGGGAGACACATCAACACTTGCTGATCCGTCCGTTGTTGATAATCTGGTGAAAGAGAGACAATAATCGGCAGGGGCGGGGTAACCCCGCCCCTACCCCATATAACCATGACAAAATTCCAGTTAGACAGAAAGAAGGCCGTCCTGGTAATTGTGGACATACAGGAACGCCTTGTCCCTGCAATGGACAAAAAGAAAAAAGTCTTTGCAAACTGCCTCCACCTTATTGAAGCGGCAAAACTCCTCGGTGTTCCCATCGTTGTAACCGAGCAGTACCCGAAAGGCCTCGGCCCGACTGTTGATGAGATAAAGAACGCGCTGCCTGATTACGGCCCACTCGAAAAAATCACCTTCGACTGCTGTAAGGGAGAGGGGTTTCTCGAAAAGCTCGCCTCCCTGAAGAAAAAACAGATAATCCTTACCGGAATGGAAACCCACGTGTGTGTACTGCAAACCTGCCTGAGCCTTTTAAAAGAAAAATACACTGTGCATCTTGTGGCTGACGCCGTGTGCTCACGAAAAAAAGACGACTATTTCACGGCAAAGGAACTGATGCGCGATGCAGGAGCGGTGATCAATTGCACTGAAACGGTATTGTTTCAACTGCTTGAAAAAGCAGGCTCCCCTGAGTTCAAGACCATATCAAAGAGGATTAAGTAGGAAAAGCAGTTACGATACCTGTAAGCACTTTTGTGACTAATTGATTAATTCTAATGGGGCGCTGCCCCACACGCCGGTTCATTCTTTTTGCTCGCACAAAAAGAACGGAACCAAGAAAAATGCGCCCCGGAGATTGTTTTTTAACGGACAGCTACAGGACTGAACACTAAATTAAAAAAGCCGCTTCGCTTCTACTTTTAATTCTTAACGCATTCAGTCCTGCATCTGACCTAAAACAATCAAAGGGGAGTAAAAGACAAAAAAATGAAAAGACACATTAATGTATCTTTTATTTGAATTCCCCCCTTTAGCGAGTTTAAGCTCTGAGGGA
>CALZGI010000313.1 GCA_945786855.1 Thermodesulfovibrionia bacterium
GGCGGCGTAAAGGAGCGGCCGATCGCCTATAAGCTCGGGGTATCATTCTGCGACCACAATCATGAGCGCAAAGAGGCATTGGCCGGTTTCATCGGTATGCTCAACTTTGCAAAGGAAGTATACAGTTCGGTCATGAGTCCTGTCTGGAGATTTATGCCAAGATTGGAGGGAAAGAGCAATGACTAACATGCCAAACTATGTCTCAACAACCAATGCCTGCAAACTCTGCAAACCCATGGGTGCAACTCTTGCGTTCAGAGGCATTGAAGGAGCTGTTCCTTTTCTGCATGGCTCACAGGGATGTGCAACTTATATGCGCCGCTACATTATAAGCCATTTCAATGAACCTATGGATATAGCTTCGTCCTCTCTCGGTGAAAAGCATGCCATTTTCGGCGGAGGCGCCAATTTAAAACAGGGCCTGAAGAATGTGACTGATAAGTTTCATCCGCAGCTTATCGGCATCGCCAGCACCTGCCTGACAGAAACAATAGGCGATGACCTCCCCATGCTACTGCATGAGTACAGGGAAATGACAAAGGGAAATCCGGACTTACCGATTTTAGTGCCTGTCTCAACCCCTTCGTACAGCGGCACCCATATGGAAGGCTTTCATGCAGCGGTCAGGGCTGTTGTGGGCGCCCTCGCAGAAGAGTCAGTTGAGCAGTCAAACAGCATCGTCATATTTCCGGGCCTGTTGTCTCCCGAGGATATCCGTTACTTAAAAGAGATCAGCAGTCACTACAGCGTTCCTTGTACCATTCTCCCGGATATATCCGACACTCTGGATGGTCCGGCTCTGTTGGAATATGAAAAAATTCCTCATGGCGGAACCGGGATTGAGAACATTAAGAAACTTGGAAGTGCTGCAGCAGCAATAGAGTTTGGATGGACCATTGATAATAAAGACTCGGCCGGCCTGCTGCTTAAAGAAAAATGTGCTATTGATCATCTCCGGCTGGGCCTGCCTATTGGCCTGAGAGAGAGCGATAGCTTTTTTAAAATCCTGAAAGACCTCACCGGTATTGAGACACCGGAAGTATATGAAAACCAGCGAGGCCGCTTTATTGATTCGCTCGCAGACGGGCATAAGTATGTTTTTGGCAAGAGGGCCATTGTCTATGGCGAGGAAGACCTGGTTGTGGGTATGACATCTTTTCTGGCTGAAATAGGGATTCGTCCTGTCCTCTGTGCTTCCGGAGGAAAATCAGGCAGTCTGCAAAATGCTATCAGGAGTGTCTGTGACGGGCTGGTTTCTGAGACTCCGCTGATTCATGAGGGAATGGATTTTTACGAAATCGAAAAACTTGCAGATGAACTGAAGCCTGATATCCTCATCGGTCACAGCAAAGGATACCAGCTGGCACGAAAGAGAAATATTCCGCTCGTGAGGGTGGGATTCCCGATTCACGACCGGATAGGCGGCCAGCGCACACTGCATATCGGCTATAAGGGCGCCCAGCAGTTGTTTGACAGTATTGCCAATGCCCTGCTCGAGAAGAAGCAGAACGATTCAAACACTGGATATAGTTATATGTAAGAAAAGAAAAATTAACATGCTAAGGAATTGCGTCATATGTCATCTTGAGCAAAGCGAAGTATCTCTTGTTACCAGTTGGGTGAGATTCCCGAAGCGCATCTCCGTGAAGGGTGCTAAGACTTCACTCCGCGTCGCTACATTCAGAATGATAGCAAGACAACAGTCTGTAAAGAACTAAGACATATTAAACAGCATGGCAATAGAAAAGGATATAAAATGAATACTGCACAAGACATAAGCAAGCACCCCTGTTTCAATGCAAAAGTAAAGGGTCAGTTCGGCCGTATACACCTGCCTGTAGCCCCGAAATGCAACATTAAATGCAACTACTGCAACAGAAAATACGACTGTGTGAATGAGTCACGTCCCGGGGTCACCAGCAGTGTTCTCTCACCTGATCAGGCATTGATCTACGTTGATAAGGTTTTGAAAAAAGAACCCCGCATAACCGTTGCCGGTATAGCCGGTCCTGGTGATCCCTTTGCCAATCCTGACGAGACGCTGCAGACAATGCGCCTCATTCGGGGTCGTTTCCCTGAGCTGTTACTCTGTCTCTCCAGCAATGGATTTGCTCTGGCAAATCACGTTGATGAGATTGCTCAGATAGGAGTATCGCATGTCACAATTACGGTAAACGCCGTAGATCCGGAAATCAGCCAGAAGATCTACAGCTGGGTCAGAGAAGGAAACGTGATCTATAAAGGACTGCAGGCAGCAGAACTGCTCCTGGCCCGTCAACTGGATGCAATCAGAAAACTGAAGGCCCTTGGAATTACGGTGAAGATTAACACCATAGTGGTTCCAGGCATCAACGACCACCATGTTACAGATGTTGCCAAAAAGATGAAGGAACTGGGCGTCGACCTCCTGAACTGCATGGCAATATTCCCCAATGTCGATACACCCTTTGCAGATATCATCGAACCGGATAAAAAGCAGATGGATGAACTTCGAAAAAAGGCTGAAACATATCTTCCCCAGATGCGCCACTGCACCCGCTGCCGTGCCGACGCAGTAGGATTATTAGGGCAGGACCGTACAGATGAGATGCGGGGCTGTCTCTCTGCCTCTGCAAAACTGAATCTCCTCTCAAAGGAAGTACAGGGAAGACCATACATCGCAGTTGCCACACTGGAAGGTGTCCTTATTAATCAGCACCTGGGAGAAGCGGAGAAAGTCCAGATATGGTCACGCAATGACAACAATCTGGAACTCGTTGAAGAACGGGAGACCCCCAAACGGGGATGCGGTCCGAAACGGTGGCTGCATCTTACCAGGATACTTGGGGATTGCAGAGCCATTTTGGTAAGCGGAATAGGTAAGGTACCGGAAAAAGTCCTCAGGAAGCATGGTGTGGAGCCGCACATCATGAACGGTTTTATCGAAATGGGGCTTGATGCAGCGTTTAGTGATAATGAATCAGGCCTGTCTGCCATGAAAGTCCGCAGTGTATCCTGTACCAGCAAAAAAGAGTGTGCCGGCAACGCAGCAGGGTGTGTGTAGAGAAATCATTTTATATAAAGGAGATGAATATGAAGATAGCAATTGCATCGACCGACGGTCTTACCGTCAATGAACACTTTGGAAAGGCGAAAAAGTTTTCTATTTATAACGCTGCTCCCCCGACATTTGATCTCATAGCTGAGCAGGAGATTGAACCATATTCAACCGGTCAAAAAGAACATGCTTTTGATGAGGCTCGCTTTCAGGAGGTTGCCAGAGTGTTAACAGGCTGTGAAAAAGTTTTCGTTACAAAAATCGGTGATGAACCGGCACTTGCCCTCAAGGCTATGGGGATAGAGCCTGTTGTCTATTCAGGTGCTATTAAAGACATTGCCCTTTAACGATGGGATTCATTGGATATGAAAGGAATTATTGACACAACGCTAAGAGAAGGATTGCAGACAGCAGGTGTAAACTTTTCTTATGATCAGAAACTTGCCATAGTCAGGGCGCTTTCACTGGTCGGGATAGAAGAAATCGAGATGGGGATCGCAACCCGTTTTGATGACGAGCTGAGCAGTCTTTTAATGGAAAGCAGATTAATAGCCCCCCGTACATCCTTTTCATTATGGTGCCGCTGCATTGATGAAGATATCGAATATGCCGCACAGCTCAGCCCTGACGTTCTGTCCCTTTCGATCCCTGTATCTGACCTGCATATAGAGAAGAAACTCAGGAAAAGCAGGCAATGGGTACTGCAGACAGTCATCAAATCTGTTACGCATGCTATGAAAGCAGGTTTTAAAAAGGTCTCACTTGGCCTCGAAGACGCTACTCGGGCAGACCGGACGTTTTTACAAAAAATAATTCAGACTGCCTCGGAATATGGCGCTTACAGAATCCGTATAGCTGATACGGTCGGCATTTCAACTCCATCAGGACTCATACATCTAATTCAGGAGTTGAATACCCAGGGTCTTGAAATTGGTGTTCATACCCATAATGACTTCGGTATGGCAACGGCAAATGCCATATCCGCACTGGAAGAAGAGGCTCACTGGGCGGATGTCACTGTTCTCGGCTTAGGAGAAAGGGCTGGGAATGCCCGTCTTGAGGAGATTGTTGGATTTCTTGCACTGAAGGCTGACCGGCCCTACCGGAGCAGAGAATTAAAATCCCTTTGTGACCAGGTGAGTGAGGCCTCATCAAAACCGATCGATCAGCAGCACCCTGTTATCGGCAATAACATATTTACCTCTGAAACCGGTTTACATTTGCAGGGTCTGAGCATTGACCCTGATACATACGAACCTTATAATCCAGCCCGCGTTGGCGCAATGAGACGTCTTCTCTACGGTGCAAAAATCGGGAGAAAGAGTTTTTTAAACCGTATTGCCCAATTACAGGTACATGCAACTCCTGAAAGACTGGAAGACATCTTTATTGCCTTCAGGAAAAAAGCAAAGCTCCTCGGAAGACCCCTGCTTGATAAAGAGATAAGAGCTTTATATGAAAGTTAAAAAGAGTGACGAATAACGATTTATGAAGTAAAAAGATCGTCGTTATAAGTTCATCCATTACGTCGTCACCTTGCCGGCAGGCAGGTTCGTCATTCGCTATCCGTCAATCGTTATTCGTTGTGATTAATTTGTTTTAAAATGTATATGTTCCGGCGGAACAATTCCGTATTTTTTGATTTTATATCCGATCTGCCGCTGACTGATGCCGAGTTCGCGTGCAGCACGGGCCTGTACCCAGCCGTTTCTCTGCATGGCTGATTCTATAATTTCTTTTTCCATATTTTTCAGAGATGATGTTTGACTTCCAGATCCGGCTCGTGAGTCCTCATGTTCTTCAATTCCACTTATATCATGATCTTCATCATTTATATGCATCTCCGGCTCAGCCAGCATAACTGACGGCAGGTCATGTACCTTGCACCATCCATCATCCGAAATAATTACCATTCTCTCAAGAAGGTTCTGCATTTCACGGACATTCCCGGGCCAGTTGTAATGTTCCATAACCTCTATCGCCTCTTGAGAAAGCTTCATCTGTTTTCCGTTTCGTTTGTTGCTTTCCCGCAGAAAAAAGTCGAGCAGCAGGGGGATGTCCTCTTTCCTGTCACGCAGGGGAGGAAGCACTATCGGAACTACATTTAACCGGTAATACAGGTCAGCCCGGAACTGTCCCTGAGCAATTGCTTCTTCAAGATTAATGTTCGTTGCAGCAATAATTCTCACATCAACAGATATTGTCTTTGTCCCGCC
>CALZGI010000314.1 GCA_945786855.1 Thermodesulfovibrionia bacterium
AAAGGGTGCAGGGACAGCTAAAATTCTTCCCCTGCCCACATCTCTTCATTAAACCTGACAGCTTTATTTCTGCCCGAGTCCTTTGCTTTGTAAAGTGCGACATCAGCGAATTTAATGGACTGCCAGAAGCTTTCCGTATCATGTGGAAATTCGCTGACTCCCAGGCTGATTGTCTTTTTAATTGTCCCGTCGGGTATCTTGAATTTGGCACCCTCGAATGATTCCCTGATTTTCTCTGCGGTCTTTATTGTGTCACCTTCATTGATGTCAAGCATAAGCACGAGGAATTCTTCACCGCCAAACCGTATTACGAGATCGGAGGATCTCACGCATTTCAGAATCATGTTTGATGTCTCCTTCAGCACGGAATCCCCGGCATTGTGCCCGTGGGTATCGTTTACCTGCTTGAAGTAGTCCAGGTCACACATAATCAGACCCACATTCTTCTCTCTCCGGAGGACTCCTGCCACGAGGGTCTCGGTGTATTCCTGGAGGAACCTTCTGTTGTAGAGGCCGGTCAAGGGGTCCTTCAATGCTGATTCGCGAAGCGTGTTTGTAAGACGCTTGGCCTCGATCACGGAGAGAGACTCCTTTATGTACTGTTCAGCCTTGAACAGTCTTTTGTCGTTACTGTCGAAAGATTCCGCGTCGTCAAAAAGGAACTGTACTACGCCGCCTGTCTTTCCCCCGATGACCATGGGAAGGCAAAGGTGTAGTTTATCGAGGCCGGGCTTGAAATCCTTGCAGATTTCGTTGTAGGTAAATGATGAAATTGTATGGCCCGTTTTCTTTACTTTACAGAGCTCACAGTTGGACAATATTTCTTCGCTGCAGGTTGTGTCCCTGTCATTTAATATGATCGGATATACAGGTCTCATTTTGTTCTGGCTTCCCGACACTTCATAGATAGTGAATTCATTGAGGCCGCATTTTTCCATAAAGGTCTTTCCCAGCCGCGCGTAGACGTCTTCAATTGTGTGATCTTCTTCAATAACTTTTTTAAAAGTAACGATATCATGTATTTCTTTTGTCAGGGTATTAAACTCATTCGAGAGAAGACCTATTTCATCTTTTGATCTGATGACAATTCTTTTGGACATATCTATCTGGCCGGCACCGAGGGACCGTATCTGACCGATAATGGATTTCACTGGAATGACGATTGAATCAGATATTGAAATAGTAAAAATTACGAGCAGAGATGTTGCCAGCAAAAGGACACCGATAAAGGTGTAAAAGGTAATATTTGTTGCTTTTTCGATTTTTTCTGAGTTTACCCTATATGACTTGGAAAGTCTTACTGAGAAATCAGTTGAAAGGGAGATTGAAGAAGCAATGAGCGCTTTAAATTCATTGATCTTGCTTGCCAGTTGGCTGCTTCCGTGAATGTTGTTTTGCAGGAGATCGATTTTTATCCCGGTGATTTCAGACAGTATTGTTTCCGAATGAGTCATCATTATCCGCAATTCTTTTGCAAATGCACCTGCACCTGTCATTTCTTTTGCTCCTGAGACGTGGAAGCTTTCAATGAGACGGCTATCGTCCCTGCTTATATCGGAAACCTGGCCTCCTGCAAGCAGTGAGACAAGAAAGGATTGAATATCACCGATCCTTGCCGTTGAAATATCAAGTTTTTGATCAAGAACGTGAAGGTTTGAAATATTTACTATTTCAGCTGCATCAATACTCAGGCTCTGGAGCTTTCTTGTAATCTTCTGTGTTGTCCGGTCAAGGGGCACAAGCTGGTTAACTATCTTTGCAGTTTTAGTGTTTACATGAATGTTTGCAGCAATGCTGATTGCAAACATGACGATAAACCAGAATAGGACTCCGAAGGAAAAGAGCAGGAATTTTTTTCTGATGGGAAGATCGACGAAGGTGATAATATTGATAAACTTGCTGAACGCTTTTTTCAGTTGAGTATCTCCAGCTGTTTGCTCTCTTGTTCCGGAATGTTTGCTGCTGATCAAATGCTCTGTGAGAACTGAATTGCCCATCTATGTCTCCTCGTTAATATCCCCTGTTTAAAAAAAATCTTTCGGCTCCGCTGCAATCGCTGGACGCCGTGCTCAACTGAAGCACATCCATGCATTAATATTCGGCATAATAAAAAAAAACTTAAACCTGTCATCTCTCCTGGCCGGGAGAAGAAGAATTCAGTGATATCGTGAGCTTAGGTTGGTATTTATGAAAAGAGGACGGCGGCCAAAAGATATTCCCTTCGGAAGGAAGGACCGGTATTGGAATAATACATCATTCAAGAGGATGGCGTGTCGATCCAGAAACTGATTATGACTTATTTGACAGCTAGTTAACTTCCAGCATTCTGTCGAGAGCTTTTTTGGCAGGGACCCGTATCTCTTCGGGCACTTTAATCTTGTATGTCTCGCTTTCAAGACAGTGCAGAACACTGTTGAGAGAGGTCTTCTTCATATTCGGACAGACCATGTCCTTTCTGAGTGGATAAAATATCTTGTCCGGATTATTTTTTATGAGGCCGTACAGCAGTCCTGTTTCCGTTCCTATTATAAACTCTTTTGCCTCAGATGATTCAGCAAATCTGATCATTCCTGAGGTGCTGGTTACATGGTCAGCTTTTTCGAGTACTTCCATTCTGCACTCTGGATGGGCCAGGACTACTGCGTCCGGGTGTTCCTGTCTGACCACGTCTACGTCGTCTGCAGTAACTCTTTCATGGACGTGGCAGAAGCCGTCCCAGGCTATTACTTCTTTCTTCGTCTTGCTGGCAATCCACGCGGAAAGATTTTTGTCAGGCACGCATATCACTTTGTCGGAGTCGAGAGATTCCACAATTCTGACGCCGTTTGCTGAGGTGCAGCAGATATCGCTCTCCGCTTTCACGTCAGCAGTGGTATTCACATAGGTAACGACGGGCACTCCAGGATGGATCTTTTTAATGTCCTTCAGAGTGAATTCAGCGGGATAGGTATATCCTCTTTCATAACGGAACCCCGGAAAATCGGTCCGGGCATTTCTTGCCCCTCCAACGGTGATCATGTCGGCCATTGGGCAGCCGGCAGAGATTTCGGGCAATAGGACCATCTTGTCAGGTGACAGAATCGAGGCACTTTCTGCCATGAAATTTACGCCGCAAAAGACTATTACTTCACAATCAATCGAAGCGGCTATGCGTGAAAGTTCAAGGGAGTCACCGGTATGATCGGCAATATCCTGCACTTCTTCGCGCTGATAATTATGAGCAAGAATTAGTGCGTTTTTCTTCTTTTTCAGGGTCTGTATCTTGTCAACAACAGCTGATCGATCGGTCATAGGGATATTATTTTAGATGATTTGCGCGAAATTTGAAAGTAAATATAGTCTATGGATTCGGAGAATTCGTATTTGTGTAAAGGACTGTCCCGTCATCGTAGGTTATTTTGTAAATCTTTGAAGGCGTAGAGCGGGATTTGCCTTCGTACATCTCAATTACATTTTTTACATATTTACGGGTTTCTGGAAATGCAGGGATACCGCCGGACTCTTCAACTCTCCCGGGCCCCGCATTATATGCAGCAAGTGCAAGGCTGAGGTCCCCGTCAAATTTATTGAGAAGATTTCTTAGGTATTTCGTGCCGCCCTCAATGTTTTCCGCAGGGTCATAGGGATTTCTGACGAGCATATCCTTTGCCGTTGACGGCATCAACTGCATCAGACCGATAGCTCCCTTGTGTGAAATGGCGTCTGGATTCCAGTTGGATTCTGCCGTGATGACTGCCCTGATAATATCGGGTTCAATGTTATATTTTGACGAGGTGCTGCGTATTATGTGATCATAGTCTCTGTGTGTGGGAGTGTTGTTTTCAGAAATAACTTTTCTGTAACCCTTGCTTCTGTCCTCCGCCCTGTTTGTATAGTGGATAACGCCATTTTTATCAGCATATGTATAAATATCGGCGTATGATGTGAGCACTACGGCATTCAGAATAAAGAGAACCGTAACACTATGAAAAATAGTACCCATTAAAAAATAATAACATGTGGTCCAATTTATGGTCAATTTGGAGATAAATGTGTTCTGCTGTCAAAAGAGTTGAGCCACTCAGTATGTATTGTTCCGACATTTATTTCTGCGCCATATCCCTTGTGCTATAATTAGACGTTCAAATACTGTGTTCATTCCCATTTCTGCGAAAGGAGAAGGTTTTCCAGTCTCCCGGGCAGAACCAGTATTCCGCTTCTTCGGGAATGGCACTTTTGGGCCGGGTACTGCTTATTGGAATGCAGCATTCTCCCCGGCGGATCATGAACGGAATGCGAGAATAAATGCGAAAATCTGTTGTTGCAATTGTAGGAAGACCAAATGTGGGCAAGTCCACCCTTTTTAACCGGATGATCGGCAGGAGAAGCGCCGTGATCGATGATTTTCCCGGGATCACAAGGGACAGGCTGTATGGTGACGCACGCTGGGAAGATAAGTCTTTTTTAGTTGTTGATACTGGCGGGTTTCAGCAGGAGCCCGACGAGGAATTTTCCGGAGAAGTCAGGGAGCAGGTATTTCTCGCTGTGGAAGAAGCAGACGCGGTCATTCTGTTATTGGATGGTGAAAGCGGTTTTCTGCCGCCTGATTCAGAACTGATAGAGAACCTGAGGAAGTATGGTAAACAGGTTTTTTATGCTGTGAATAAAGTGGACGGCCCCAAAAAAGAAGAGAATTTCCTCGGAGATTTTTATTCTCTCGGAGCTGAATTATTTCCTGTCTCGGCACTGAACGGGTATGGTTATGAAGAGCTGATGGATGCTGTGACATCAGGGCTGCCTGACTTTGAAGAAGAAACATCCGAACATACCAGAATAGCCATTGTTGGAAGACCGAATGTCGGTAAATCAACACTGGTCAACTCCCTGTTAAGCAGAGACAGAATGATCGTGAGTTCAACTCCCGGAACAACGAGAGATGCGGTTGATTCTGTCTGCTCCTACTATAAGAAAAATTACATCCTTGTTGATACTGCCGGGATACGCAGAAAGGGGAAGATGGCCCAAACGGTTGAGAGATACTCCTTTATGAGAACACTGAGAAACATAGAAGATTGTGATGTTGCCCTGATTGTCCTCGATGCGTCCGAGGGCATTGTTGAACTTGACCAGAAAATAGCAGGATTTGTGCATTCCGCAAAAAAGGGAGCTTTAATCCTCTATAACAAATGGGACACGGTAAATAAGGAGGCACTGTCTGCTGATGACGTGAAAGAGCAGGTATATGAAAAACTCTGGTTTATGAGGCATGTTCCCGTATTAACTATTTCGGCAATGAGCAAACAGAGAATGACAAAAATATTCCCTCTGGTTGACAGGATAATTGAGGAAAGTTCCCGGAGGATCAGTACTCATAACCTGAACACTTTTCTGAGAAAAGTCTTGTCCATGAAAGAACCGCCGTTATACAGGGGCAGGAGAGTGAAGATGTATTATATAACCCAGGTCAAAACGACCCCCCCGGGCTTTATCATATTTACAAACCAGAAAGATGGGATTAAGGACCAGTATAAAAAATTTCTTGAACACCAGTTGAGAAAGCAGTTTTCCTTCGAGGGAGTTCCGATTGATATATACGTAAGGCAAAGAAAGAATACGGGCAAGAGGCCATAGGCGAGAGGCTATAGGGAAAAGACTATAACTATTCTTTCCCATGGCCCATAGCCTCTCGCCCCTTGCCCCGAATTTCTTTCCGGAGAAAGAGATTCGTTCAGATTTGTTAAATTAAGTCTATGTATCTTATTAAATCCATTGGCAGCACTTTGACATCTTTTTTCAAGGACGAGTGTTTCTATATGGCTGCATCAATAGCCTATTTTCTCATTGTTTCCCTGGTTCCCCTGAGCCTGCTGGTAGTGGCATTGTTCGGACACATTCTTGGAGGCAATCAGGACCTTTATCAGTTTCTGATAGCGAAACTGACGGATTTTTTCCCCTCGGTCACTGCAGGTATTACCAATGAGATCGGAAACCTCATCACCTACAAGAGTATCAGCATTATTTCATTTTTTATATACGGATTTCTTGCGCTGCAGTTATTCTATTCTGTTGAACGTGCAATGGATGTCATATTTAAGGTCCCCAAAAAGAGGCACTTCCTCCTGTCATTATTCTGGACGGTCAATATCGTCACTCTTTTTATATTCTTCTGGTTATTTTCATTTACCGTAAGTTCTCTTGCCGGGGTGTTCAAGCAGTATCCCCTGAATGTTTTCGGTATAGGAATAAGCTATAAGGCGAGTATATTGCTTACATATGTTGCACCCTTTCTACTTGTTCTTTTAACCTTTACGGCTGTGTATAAAATAGTCCCCCATGTAAGAATACATACCAGAAATGCTTTTGCGGGAGCACTGCTCGTTACGGTGCTCTGGGAGCTTGCAAAAAATCTATTCACATGGGCGGTAAAGAATGCAGTCTATATTGGAACAATATACGGATCGTTAACGACATTTATTCTCTTCCTCCTCTGGATGTATTACCTGTCCTGTATATTCCTCCTGGGAGGAGAATTTGTAAACAGTCAGGAAAGAAGGACGTGATGCAGGATCTGATTGGGAAAAAGGTGGAGGTCATTACGACCGATATTCTGTACAAAGGAGTTCTCATTGAAGTCGGGGAGCAGGAAGTTCAGCTTCAGACTGAAACGGGCTGGACCGTTGTCCCGATGGAAATAATTGTTGATATAAAAGCGTTAGAGTAGGTCTTGCCCTGTACCTGACCACGTATGAAAGAGGCATTCCATAAAGGGTAATTACAAAGGATGACTTCGCAATGAGTGTGAAAACTCTGCCGATTCTGAAGTGAGACGCGTTGATGTGCTTATCGAACCGTACAAAGTCAAGGGGATGACAGAGGGGTGGAGCCCGGGCTTGACCCCTCTGATATTCTTATTTGTTCAATGCTTCATGAACTTTGCCGACTAATTTTGCAGAAGGTTTTAAAGTTTTGTCTCCCTTGTCTGCCCACTTGGCCGGGCAGCCCTCGGCTGTATGTTTTGAAAGATAGGTATTTGCCTTGAATTTTCTGAGTAGTTCATCGACATTTCTCCCCATGTTATAGTAGTTCACTTCTGCATTGAGCAGAGTTCCTTCGGGGCTGATGATAAATGTTCCTCTCAATGAAAGCCCCGTCTGTTCATCGTACACGCCGAACATCCGTGCAAGGCGGCCTGTTGTGTCAGAGCCCATCGGGTACTTTACATTCTTAAGAGATATTTCGTCTCTTTGCCAGGCAAGATGAACGAACTTTGTATCAGTGCTGACCGTTATGATTTCAGCTCCCATTTTTTTAAATTTGTCATACTGCTCTGCCAGAGCAGCAAACTCGGTTGCTCAGACATAAGTAAAATCCGCCGGATAAAAAAACAGAATAGTCCATTTTTTATTTTTTTTAAGTGTGTCGAGGCTGATCTCTCCAAAGTCGCCTTTTGCCGGATCAAAAGTTTCCAGCGTGAAATCGGGAACTTCTGCTCCAACATTACATCCCAAACATTCACACAGGCCTGACATGTTGTACCTCCTTACCAGGGTTCAGATTAATAATATGTAACTGTATCACAATTAAGAGAGTAGTCCTGAATAATTGCGAATTTTGGAATTAAGTTGTATCTGTTCGTTCAAAGCTGGACAGAACAGACGTGTTTAGCTAGGGTAGGGCAGCAAACTATTAAGAATACCTGATGAATCGCCTGGCAGGAAATGAAAATGAAAAATTGGCTCAGAGGTTGTTAAAGGGTTGTTCAAGTTTAGTATTAATTCACGATTCGCTACTTTACCCGTCTTATGCATCCGGACATCAGGATCATTTGGCGGCGGGTTTCACTTTTCTTGGGTCTTTTCCCTGTTACACTGGTTTTCAGCCTTGAACATGCGTGTTTAAATTCAGAGAATGTTTTCTTGATCTCCATGTTGCTTCTGTCGCCTCCTTTTCTTACAGCGCAAACTAAAACCTAAACATATTTCACTATTGTTTACGGCTTATTGCACCGATATCTTTAGCTCAATTTGTGAGGAGTCATGATGCAGGTTGTTATTGACTGACAGGAACGAAGATGGATTGCTGTGCTTGAACTGTAACTCACTGTTGAATAATGATAAATTGTCTATTGCAGGACGTTTAGTGAAGAAGAATATAAAAACTATGACATTCAAGTAATTTCTATAAAAGCCGATAATAAATCAGAACAAACTTGAATCAATTTGACCGGAGATGGTCAGGAGAGGGAACGATTATGAGTGTGCCGTACTGTATCGGGAGATGCAAAGTCTGTCCATATTACGAGGAATGTCAAATGGTCAAACCCCATAATTCTGAGGAGTATTAAGCAGTGCGGACAAGAGAATTCTTCCGGTTGCTGCTATACTGATAACCTCTTACTTTGAACTGCTTTCTATCACTGTTGACAGGAGAAAGCCTCATAGAACAGTGCTGCGCAGCGAAAAACAGCTATTTATCAAAGAATTTCAGATAGTTCTCATATCCTTCCTTTTTTAAATGGACCTTCGGAATAAACCGGAGAGACGCGGAATTGATGCAGTAGCGGAGTCCTGTCGGTTCAGGGCCGTCATTAAAAACATGCCCGAGGTGAGAGCCTCCCTGCCTGCTTTGTACCTCCGTTCTTTTCATGAGAAGTTTGGTATCTTGCTTTTCAACCACGTTCTCAGTTTCCAGCGGCTTTGTAAAACTCGGCCACCCCGTACCGGAGTCAAATTTATCGGTGGATAGAAACAGGGGCTCTCCTGAAACAATGTCGACATAGATGCCCTCTTCTTTGTTGTTCCAATATTCGTTATCAAATGCCGGTTCTGTGGAATTGTTCTGGGTTACCTCATACTGTAACGGTGTTAATTTGTTTATTGTCTCTTCTTTTGAATGTTTCATCTGTTTTCTCTCCTCAATTCATATTCACCATCTTTTCTTTACATTATATAAAATATCGATAAAGCTGAAAGGGCAGCTCATTCCGTGCCCCTGCGAGCATGGATGAATGGATTGCTGTAAGGATTTAATATGAGTGAATTAAAGGAATACGGGAAAAAGACGATATATATAAAAAACAGCTGTCAATCAAAGGCTGTAGGTAACTATTTTTACCGGGGAGAGTGAATATGGATAATGAGAGAAGAAGGTTTAAAAGGTTTGATGTAAGCCTTGAAGTAGCAGTGATGCCGTCAACGTTTAACAAGGAGTTGTTTGCCGGGGAAGTAAAAAACTTTTCACGGAAGGGATTGTGTTTCGAATCTCCCGATATTACCCCTGCATTGAATGATCCGATGGAGTTGAAAGTGAGAATGCCCGCTGGAGATTCATACGTTCCTGTCACTGCATGTGTTGCCTGGAAGCAGCAGCTCGATAACAGATGCCTTGTAGGAGTTGAGTTTAAGGAAATAGACAAGGAAGCTAAAATTCAGATCCTGGATTATGCTTATGATCTTTGGCTGGAGAAAAACAGAAAGATAACTTCTGTGTAGCGATAAAAATGGATGTGCGGAATCTATTCCGACCAGTGTAAGAGGTGGGCGATGTTCTATCCCATGTCTCCCAGCTCGTATTGTAGAATGCTTAAAGCCGCAAGCGGAGCTGTTTCTGTTCTGAGTATCCGGGGACCTAATGATGCTTCTGTAAATCCTTTTTCTACTGCAGTAAAGACCTCTGACTGATCAAATCCCCCCTCGGGACCGACCATGAGAGTGATCTCCTTCACTTTCTTCAGACTGCCTAAAAACTGCTTCAGGTTCCGTGTTTTGTATTCTTCAGAAAGAATAATATTCATGACATTGTCCAGTTTCACTCCTTTGATGTCCTCAATGTATCCCTTTGCAGACTCTGTCACCTGCTCGGAAAGGAAATCTTCAATTGTCACAGTCTCGGCAATATAAGGAATCGTATCTCTCCCGGACTGCTGCGAAGCGGAATGGGCGATCTTTCTCCACCGGTCAATTTTATGAGTATGTTTAACCTGCGACCGTTGAGTAATGAGAGGAATAATTCTGCTGACCCCCAATTCGGTAGCCTTCTGAACAATCATGGCCATTTTCTCTCCCTTTGGAAGGCCCTGTGCGAGAGTAATGGAAACTGGAGATTCAACAGAGTAGGGCTCTTTTCCAATGATCTGTGCAGTAACTTCTTTTTTGTGCACCCCCTGTAGTGTGCATTCATATTGATATCCGTGACCGTCAAAGATGAAAAGCGATTCCCCGGGACTCATTTTCAGAACGAGCGATACATGGCGGGCATTGTCTCCGGTGATGACGATCCTGTCTGACGTCAGTTGATCAGGGGGAAGAAAGATTCGAACCATGAATAAATTCTACTGTATGCCCGCTAGCTTTGTCACCGGGAGGCCCGGAAGGATCCCTCTCATATTGAGGTTCAACCTCAATATAAGAAAAAAGGACAGTCATGGTGACTGTCCTTTTTCGCTGATAGTTGAGAGCTGACTGCTGGCAGCTTTTTTACTTCGCCTCTTTATGCTCATGATGGGGATGGAACATCTCTTTTATCTTGTCCAAAAATCCCTTTGATACTTCATCACCGCTAATCTCGGCGAATTCCCGAAGCAGTTCCTTTTGCCGCTGGTCCAGTTTTTTTGGTACATCTATATACACGGATATATACTGATCACCTTTTCCGTAGCCGCCCAGCTTTGGAACACCTTTGCTGCGAAGGTGAAAAACTTTCCCGGAAGGCGTCCCGGCAGGAATTTTTAAATGCTCAGTCCCCTCTATGGTGGGAACTTCAATTTCTCCACCAAGTGATGCCTGTACAAAAGAAATAGGAACTTCGCAGAGAAGGTCACTGTCTTTTCGCTTAAAAAAAGGATGGGGCTCAACTTCCATAACGACGTACAGGTCACCACTCGGGCCTCCATGTGCACCTGCTTCTCCTTCTCCTGTAACTTTCAGTCGAATCCCGGTATCCACGCCAGCAGGAATTTTGAGAGATACTTTCCGTTCTTTTCTTACTTTGCCCTGGCCTCTGCATGTGGGGCACGGGTCGGTAATGATCTTGCCCTGACCGCCGCAGGCGCCGCATGTTCTTGCTATCGTAAAGAATCCCTGCTGAAGCTTTGTCTGTCCAGTACCCTTGCAGGTTTGGCAGACAGTCGGTCCCTTCCCCGGTTTTGCTCCCGAACCATCGCAGGGCGAACATTCCTCCCATCTGGGGATGTTGATTTTTTTCTCAGTGCCGAAGACCGCTTCTTTCAGGTTTATCTCAAGATCATAGCGGAGGTCCTGGCCCTTCGCCGGTCGATTTCTCGCCCTTCCCGCAAAATCGCCGAAAATGTTACCAAAGACGTCTTCAAAAATGTCCCCGAAATTTGAACTGAAGTTCCCGAATCCGCCGCCGTCGAATCCACCGAACCCGGCTCCCTCGGCTGTTCCGAACTGATCGTAGTTGGATTTCTTTTGGGGATCACTGAGGCAGGCATAGGCTTCATTGATTTCTTTGAATTTGTCCTCGGCAGCTTTATCCCCCGGATTCCTGTCGGGGTGATACTTGAGCGCAAGCCGGCGATATGCCTTTTTTATATCTGCATCACTTGCGTTTCTGTCTGTCTCTAATGTGTTGTAGTAGTCATTTGCCATAATAGTATTCAGCTTTCGTTTATCAGTAATGAGCAGTTTTTTGCAGGCTGACTGCTCATCGGTGACCGTTATTCGCTGTCTTTCTTCTCCTGTTCGGCATCTTCAAATTCAGCCTCGACAACATCCTCTTTGTCTTTTTGGGCATCATCTTCACCGGATGTCCCGTCAGGCCCTGCCTGTTGTGCTCCGGCATCTGACCCGGCACCATCGGCCTTATACATTTCCTCGGCTATTTTATGAGATACTGTAGACAATTCTTCAATGGCTTTTTTGAGTTCATCAGGGTCTGTTGCCGTATCTTTAAGGTTTTTACACTTCTCTAAAGCAGAGGTTATTTTCTCCTTTTCATCTTCAGAGACTTTATCGCCGTAATCCTTGAGGGATTTTTCGACGGTATAGACCAGAGTGTCAGCTTCGTTTTTGGCTTCTGCAAGCGACCGTCTTGTCTGATCCTCTGATGCGTGAGACTCAGCATCTTTGGTCATTTTTTCGATTTCATCATCATTCAGTCCGCTTGATGCGGTTATGCGGATAGACTGCTCTTTACCCGTTCCCTTGTCTTTGGCCGAAACATGGAGGATCCCGTTTGCATCAATATCAAAGGTAACTTCTACCTGGGGGACTCCCCGAGGTGCAGGGGGGATGCCGACGAGCTCGAAGTTGCCGAGCAGTTTGTTGTCATTTGCCATCTCCCTTTCTCCCTGGCATATTTTGATGGTAACTGCAGGCTGGTTATCTGCAGCGGTCGAAAATATCTGGCTCTTTTTCACCGGGATGGTGGTGTTTCGTTCAATAAGTTTGGTGAAAATCCCCCCGAGCGTTTCAATGCCGAGCGAAAGCGGGGTTACGTCGAGCAGAAGCACATCCTTGACTTCGCCTTTCAGCACGCCTGCCTGGATAGCAGCACCATCGGCCACCACCTCATCAGGGTTCACTCCCTTTGAGGGATCTTTTCCGAAAAAGTCTTTCACGACCTGCTGGACCTTTGGCGTCCTGGTCTGTCCTCCGACGAGTATGACCTCGTTGATGTCAGAGGCGTTCAATCCTGCATCGGCGAGGGCCTTTTTGCACGGTTCAATCGTTCTGGATACAAGGTCTTCCGTAAGCTGTTCGAATTTGGCCCTGGACAGCTTAATGACAAGGTGCTTTGGCCCTGATGCATCAGCGGTAATAAAGGGAAGATTAATCTCTGTTTCCAATGCAGAAGATAATTCTATCTTTGCTTTTTCAGCGCTTTCCTTTAATCGCTGGAGGGCCATATTGTCGTTTCTTAAATCGATCCCTGCATCTTTTTTAAATTCCTCGACAAGCCAGTCCATGATTTTTATGTCAAAATCGTCTCCGCCGAGATAGGTGTCACCATTTGTCGCCTTTACTTCGACAACGCCTTCACCAATTTCGAGAATGGATATGTCGAAAGTCCCTCCTCCGAGATCGTAGACGGCAATTTTTTCTTCCTTCTTTTTGTCCATGCCGTATGCAAGAGAGGCAGCGGTCGGTTCGTTGATGATTCTCAATACATTCAATCCCGCGATTTTGCCGGCGTCTTTCGTTGCCTGCCGCTGGCTGTCATCAAAATATGCAGGGACTGTAATGACAGCGTCAGTTACGGAATCGCCGAGATAGTCCTCTGCGGCCTGTTTTAACTTCTGCAGGATCATTGCCGAAATTTCAGGCGGCGAGTATGTCTTGCCATGGGCTTCGATGTGGGCATCTCCGTTCGCGGCGCTCACGATTTTATAAGGCAGCTTTTCCTGCGCTTCTTTTGACTCCCGGGAGTCAAACTTTCTTCCCATCAATCTTTTGATTGAAAATACTGTATTCTCAGGGTTTGTTATTGCCTGCCTTTTGGCGACCTGCCCTATCAGTCTCTCTCCTTTGTCAGTAAAGGCTACCACTGATGGTGTTGTCCTTGTCCCTTCCTGATTTGCTATAACGGTCGGTTCCCCACCCTCCATGACTGAAACACATGAGTTGGTGGTACCGAGATCGATACCGATTACTCTTCCCATAAATCTGTTCCTCCTGTATGAATTCTCTTGTTTTGGTTTATTTTTTATTCGTCAGATGCAACTGTCTCGTTCCCGGTATTATCGGCTTCTGATGCTCCTGATGAGGGCCTTATGGCAACTCCAACAAGGGCAGCTCTTATAACCCTTTCTCTCAGCATATAGCCCTTTCTGAACTCTTTCACGACAGTGTTTACCCGGGCATCTTCTGATTCTACCTGAGACATGGCATGATGTACAGAGGGGTCAAAAGGTTTGCCCAGCGCATCTATCGCTGCTAATCCGTGCTTTTCAAGTACGTTCGTTAATTCCTTTAAGGTAAGTTGAACACCCTCGGCCAGAGAGGTTGATGCTTCTTTATCAACTGAATGTTCCAGGGCCAGTTCCAGGTGGTCAATGACAGTCAAAATGTCTGTCATTAAATCTGTATTTGCATATTTATGCAGTTCTTCCTTGTTCCGTGCAGCAATTTTTTTGTAATTTTCAAAATCTGCATAAAGTCTGACATACTTATCTTTTGAGTCCTGAAGGGATTGTTTCAGGTTTTCAATATCGTCATCATCATTGAAAGCTCCTTCAGGGGTCGCCTGTTCGCTTTCGTCCTGATCAATACCTTCTGAACGTTCGCTCTTTTCTTCTTCTGTCATGGATTGTGTTCTCCTTTGGAAATCCTGGTACTATTATGCTTCTGACAATATCTGCGTGAGAGCTTTTGCCGTATGATCAACAATGGGAATCATTTTCTTGTAATTCATTCGGGTCGGACCTATAATTCCTACGGCTCCGCTTGCCAGTTTTTTATTGCTGTATGTAGAAACAACCAGACTGAGCTCTCCCATTGACGGAATAATATTTTCCATCCCGACAAAGACCCGCGTTCCCTGAGAATCGTTTATTTGTTCCAGTAACGTAAGCATAAAACGCTTATCTTCGATGGCCCTCAAAATTGCTTTTATCTGTTCCATTGTTGCAAAGTCAGGGAGATTTGATGTGCCCGACAGGCTGTTGAGAGAAAAGTCAGCATTTTCTGCTGGAACAATATCTGTACAGAGATAAAGCAGGTTTGCTATCAACTGGTCACATTCAGATCTTTCTTTGTAAAGCTGGTAGGCAATCTTTTCTCTTATTTTTTTAACAGGCAGTCCGCTAAAAGAATTGTTTATGTAATCAGCTGCTACGTTCAGTTGTTTCTGGGTATATGTTTTGTCAAGATCAAAAATCTTGTTGTTGATTATGCCCTCATCGGAAATTAACACTGCAAGAACTTCTCTGCGCTCATATTTAATGAACTTTATCCGACTTAATATAACATCCTCAATTTTTATCGGAGTTGCTATTGCAAGATAACGGGAAAATGATGACAGCGTCCTCGCAGCTTCTTTAATGAGAGAAGTGCTGTCATGTCCTATAATGCTGAGCCTGCTGGATAACTCCCGGGAGAGGCCGGCACTGAGGGGCAGGGATCCATCCTCCATGAGTGTCTGAATGTAAAACTTATATCCTTTTTCTGTAGGGATTCGTCCCGCTGAAGTATGAGGCTGTGCAATATACCCCATTTCTTCCAGCTTGACCATTGTGCTCCGAATAGTAGCAGGTGACAAGCCGAATGGAAATCGCTGTGATATTAACTTGGACCCTACCGGAATATTAAGGTCAATATGACTTTGTATTATTGACTTCAGTATATCTTTGCGTCTTTTATCAAGTTTGCTCATGGTAATTGGCACTCTCGTCTGCAGAGTGCTATTACTATAGCAACATGATAATATGAGTGTCAAGAAAGCAGAAAGTATACATAAATCGAAACTTATCTTTCTTGTTTTGCATTAAAATTGCGGCAACAAATGCTTCTTTTATTAGTAATTGCAGGGGAATAGATTTTATTTATCTGGCTAAGACTGAATGCTACAGCCATTTTAAGAAGAAATAGTAGAATTATTGCAAATATCTGCAAAATACGTCGTGATTTGGAGAATAAATGATTTATCATACTTTAACTGCGTAATGCTGGTGTTTTCGGGGTATTGACTGAGTATGGTATTTATGGTAAAAATATCATGCTTAAAACGAAATAAATTTTAGTTATAGGCATTTTTCAAAAGGCTATGGTTGTTACATGGCCTAAATTTTTCTTAAGTTCATTTATATACTATAATATAAATACAGTATGCCGAAAGGTATGCTTCCTGATCTTTGAGAACTGAAAAGTAGGCCCGCAGTCAATTTTTATAATTGAGAGTTTGATTCTGGCTCAGAACGAACGCTGGCGGCGCGCCTAACACATGCAAGTCGAACGGGATGCATGGAGCTGATCGCTTCGGTGTGAAGCACTATGTTATCTAGTGGCGAACGGGTGAGTAACACGTAGGTAACCTGCCCTCAGGATTGGGATACTCCCGAGAAATCGGGCCCAATACCGGATATGACCCCGGGGTGAAATGCCCAGGGGTAAAAGCTGCGAGCAATCGTGGCGCCTGAGGAGGGACCTGCGGCCTATCAGCTTGTTGGTGAGGTAATGGCTCACCAAGGCAAAGACGGGTAGCCGGACTGAGAGGTCGATCGGCCACACTGGAACTGAGACACGGTCCAGACTCCTACGGGAGGCAGCAGTGGGGAATTTTGCGCAATGGGCGAAAGC
>CALZGI010000315.1 GCA_945786855.1 Thermodesulfovibrionia bacterium
CATCGGAACCAGCGTGAAGTTATCCTGAATCCCATTCGTGATGCAATCTCAGATAGTTGTGCAGGCGTCATTTGAATAATCACTTTCACTTCCGGACAAGTCATATGCGGTAACAGCAAAACACCATGAGCCGGGCGACAGTTTACCAATTGATGCAGTTGTTGCGGAGCCTACATTTATAGAGTAGTTGTAACGGACGTCATCGCTTTTACCGTAGTATACGATAAATCCCCCGAGGTCAGTTAATGAGGACCCATCGGCATTGGTTGCCGGTGGATACCATGATATGCTTACAGATCCGCTGTAGACCGGAGTCGAATCTTCTTTACGCAATTGTTTTTTATGGATGGTATTACTTTTTTTTACGCGCGCTTTGCCTGTACTGTGCCCACTTCCTCCACCTCCGCAACCAATAGCTGTCATGGCAAGTAAAAGAACAGCACCAATCGTGAGAATTCCTTTTGCCCTCGGCTTTGTATTCGACGTCTTAATGAGCCAGTCTCCTGAATCCCCATATAAATTTTCGCAAGCCAACGCACGTAATGTACCACAAAGGTTATTCTCTATTCAACTACTTCAATTGAATTGCAGGTTATCACAAGAGACTGCGGGTATTTTCTATGTGCATCCAATGGGTTGTATGGTAAAGACCCCCTGAGCCATCATGGTGAGTGTCCTGCATAGGGAGGAAGATTACCCATCGTTCATCGCAAAGAAAGGAGCGTGGTTGGACGTAAATATGGGAGGGTTTCTCCTGAGTATTTCCGAGACAGCACTCTGCTTCCTGAATTCATCCTGGAGAAACTTCCGTACCTCGCCTCTGTGCCATCCTCCGGGATGTGTGAACCCCGAATAGAGAGACAGGTCTCCCTCATAGAAACTGATCGTCTCATAGTCATTTATTCCCGGTCCTGAAAGGGGCATGTTAAATAGTGCAAGATTCAGAAACCCGATTTCATTTTGATGTCTCACCACGAACTCAAGGGTGTTCCGTGCATTCTGCAACGTCTCCGGCGGTGTTCCGAACAGCAGATAAATGTACGTGGCAATGCCTGCCCTTTTGAGTGTTTTTAAAACGAGAGATGCCCTTTCGAGGCTGATCCCTTTTTCCATACTGTCAAGAACTCCCTGGTCCCCTGATTCAAGGCCGAGCTTCAGCATCACACATCCTGATTCCTTAAGGGCCATGCAAAAATCGATATCGGTCAGAAGGCTGTTTATCCTCGCAAAGCCATACCATGGAACTCCGGGAGGGCTGTCAGCCAGACGCTTGAGAAGCGCGGTGCTGACGGCGTTGTCCAGAAGGTGAAGAAGTTCCGGCCTTGTTGTACTTATGAGCGAGCCAAGGTCATCTATTACTTTGTCAACAGGCTTTGGAGCATAGGGGTTATCTTCGGCCCGCTCCGGGCAGAAAGAACATCTGTTCCAGTAGCATCCGCTTGAAGCACTGTAGGGAAGAATAAATCCGGGAGAAATATAATCATTGAGGGGCAATGAGTCGTAAGCGGGCATGAATATTTTTTTTTCAGGCATGTTAATCCCCATCACAGAAAGAAGCGGTTCTTCCCCCGGTCCGGACACAAGCAGATCAATAAGTCCTGTAAAGGGATTCCCCCATGTCGGTCTTTTCGTCCAGGACGTAACAAGCCCTCCGCCGAGGATAATTTTTATCTCCGGAAAGTTTTGACGCACGAAACCGATCATTGCAAAGGTGCAGAGCGCCTGGCTCAGGTAATTCATTGAGAAGCCGATGTGCGAGAGGCTCCTTTCCTGTATCAATGAAAGCAGGCGCTCCGAAAAAAAGGAATAAAAAGGATTCATTTCCGGTTTTTCAGAGGCCCTGATAAGATCGGCACTTCTTAAGGGGGAAAGCTCGTGGTGCCTGTAATTGGCGAGCCCTGGTGTTGTGCCGCGGGTGGCGGACTTTTCAAGTGCCCGGTTCAGGTCAATGACGGCCCGTTTGTAGCGGTCGATATTCTGATAGGTGCTCCAGCCTTTCAGTGAGCGGTAATTCTTGGACGCGTTGCGAAAAGCACGGTCAGTCCACCTGTCGGAGGGAGAGGAAGTCAGCCGCTGGGCATTCCCTGTCATGTAGAGAAGGGACTCTATGTTTGCATCCAGAATAGTGCAGTCTATTCCGTGACCTTTCAGTGCACCTGCAAGTTGTGCAATACCGGCCGGGGGCTCAGAGGGCTTTGCAACGGGGGGGTAAACTAGTATCATACATTATCAGGCATGTTTAAATGATCTATCCAGACGCAGGGAGTAATATGTGTCTCCTGCCATACTTTATCCTCTCTGCGCTTAACCGAAGTTTTTCTTTCTCTTCCTGTTTCTTATCAAAAACTGTCTTCCCTTATTTTCTCAACAGGCTTTTATTATATGTTATATATGTATGACTATCAAAGTCGCAACATAGGGAATAACTTTATACTCTGTTGGATAAAGGGGGCATACATTTGAAGCTTATTGTAAAAAGAATTTATCTATTTGTAAATTTGCTTGTCGTGACAGTACACAGAATTGTCAATTGATACATGTGCAAAGTCACACCATTATCATGCCTCATCAGAAATCACTTTCAATGAGTCTCGTGTAACACCTTGTAATAAAAACCTAAAAGATCTCATCCCCTCTCTTCCCTTTCTTGGCATGTGTATTGCGTATGCATATTGTAACGCAAAGTACAATATGCACTCGCTTTACCGGTTTTTTTATGAATATGCATTTAAGGAGGGGGGAGAATATGAAGAATAATTTTTTCTTGTTTTCATGCATAATTGTAATCCTTGTGGGCCTTGCATCTTTTGGTCATGCCACGGTGACGATTGCGGAGTTTTTCGATCCAGCAACGCAGGAAGGTTTCTATGATGTGAGTGTTGACAACGACTTTGTTGTTGCATTTGCCGTGGGAAACGATACAGCCACCGACAGCGATACAGAAAGGTCCGGTTGGGATTCGAGCGAGGTTGAAAAGGATGAGTGGAATAGCACAATTGCTCTAATCGGTTTGCCATCGGCTGCATCGTTTGAGAATATCTTCGGGGCAGGAGTCGAACAGGCAGTTGCTTATTGGGACAATGGGCTGGCGAACTTTTTTAGTCCAAAGGCCA
>CALZGI010000316.1 GCA_945786855.1 Thermodesulfovibrionia bacterium
CAGTGCGATACATTGTTGATGACTACATAAAGAAACCTCTGGACATAGAGCGTTTTGTTGTGATGGTGGAAACAAGTATGGGAAGGACAATAGCTGGAAGCACATCTTTGACTGTGGTTGACCCTCTCGTGGCCAAGGTCAAGCCGTATTTCCTGTTCCGTTCCCCTGTCATGCGGCGTGCCCTCACTCACCTCCCGCAGATATCTTCCTCTGAGCAGACTGTTCTCATTACAGGAGAGACAGGTTCTGGAAAAGAGATAGTTGCCAGGGGCATACATGTGCTCAGCCGCCGCTCATCAGGGCCTTTTGTACCTATTAATTGCGGTGCTATACCCGAAAGCCTGATTGAAGGGGAGCTGTTCGGTCATGAGAAGGGCGCCTTTACCGGCGCCATAAAGACAAGAAAAGGAAAATTTGAGACTGCTGATAACGGTACTTTATTCCTTGATGAAATAAGCGAGATGCCTCTTACTCTTCAGGTCAGATTGCTTCGTGTCCTGGAAGATGGAATAATATATCGTGTCGGTGGAGAAGAACCACTGGATATTGATGTAAGAGTAATAGCTGCATCAAATGTAGACCTTCAGAAGGCGGTAAAAGATGGACTGTTTCGAGAAGACCTCTATTACAGGATCAATGTGCTGCGTATTAATCTTCCGCCTTTGCGCGAAAGGGTTGAGGACATACCTCTTCTGGCGGTCCATTTTCTTGAGAGGGCCTTTGTCGAGATGGGATGGGAGCCTCCTTTTCCCAGCCTTTCTGCTGAGACGATCTATATACTGGAGCAATATAAATGGAAAGGCAATGTTCGTGAATTAAGAAATATCATGACGCGCATTGCAACCCTGCTGCCCCAGAATACCAAACGGATTTTTCCGCATCACATCCTTCCCCATATAGATGATGCCGGTCGTGCAAAAGCTTCTGAACATTATGAATCTGCACAGGAAGGGGTATTTATCCCCCCTGGAACTCCCATGAAAAAAGTGGAAGACATCATGATTAAACAGGCACTGAAACAGACCAATGGCAACAAAACAAAAGCAGCTGACCTTCTTGGTATAAGTCTGAGAAATCTCCGGAGAAAAATTAATAAATAAGGAGAGTAGGTGAAGGCTTGATGATGCTCCTTCAATGATTAAAACTTACCGCAATTAATTAACAACCTGTATTTCAGAATGCATATGCTCAACAGCTATCCTTGACCGGCCGTCTATGATAAAGCCGACTCTCTTTCCGTAAAGATGAAAGTCTGTAATTGTATCAACAAGTTTGCCATTGATGTAGAAGCTCATGTTATCTCCACTTCTGACGATTTTCAGTTTATTTAATGTGGATATATTGAAATGTGCGGTCTCTTTTTCCCCCATTGTCATTTCCCTTGAAACCCCCTGGTGGAAATTTCTGACCATATAAATCCTGTTCGTGGTGATTTGAAAAGCGTAATTGTTAAAAGAATCCCTGGCTCCAAAAACCAATCCAAAAGAAGCTGTTGCGGATTTTTTCAGCAGGCGTATAGATGTTTCGATTGAAAAATCCGAGGCAGCGGGAAAGTCTTGATGATGGAGAATCAGGTGCGCTCCTTCCTGTCTTTTGTTTTCTAAAATATATGCTCCATCACGTATTTGTGCAGAGGCTGAACCCGTATTAAAAATATCCCAATCGTTCGCATTATGGTCAAAGGGCTCATCATAGCTTTTCATCGTTTTTGTTGCTGATGAGGAAATAATTTCTCTGGTGTTATTGTCTTTTAGCGTCTGAGGATAGATGCTGGAAGTAATACTGCCAGGTGCAGGGGTTTGTTTCTCTTCCCCTGCCGGCAATGGTTTTTTCTTGTCAGGTATTTCATTTATTGTTTCCTTCTCAGCAACATCAGGAGAACTGCTCAATTGCTCAGAGACTGATTTTTTTGCATCTTGTGCAGCAGAGGCAATACCTGTCTCCCGGGGACCGGGTTCAGTACCGGAGCGCATCTCATGAGCTGAACTGCTCATGGTGTCTGACGGACCTGCATTAGCAATAACGGCACTATCAGTAGCGGGTTCAGGTGTTTCAGGTATGATCATTACCGGGGAAGGATCCTGATTGTCAATGATCCGGGACGGGGCCTTTTCCACGTCCTGTTTAGTCACTGCTGACGACTTCTGGGTTTTCTCATACTCCTGCCGAATTTGTCTGAGATTTTCCAGGTAGGCCTGTTTCGTGTCTGCTTCGGGTTTACTTATGGTTTCAGGGTTATTATTTGCCGGAATGATTTCTATCTCATTACCTGGTGCTTCAGTATTTTTTACCGTGGGTATATCTTTTTTCACAGCAGGCGTATTTGGGATTGATGCCGCTGAACTTTCAGGAGGGGCATTAATTATTATGGTCACCGTTTCATCCTGTTCAGGTGCAGGAGATTGATTGCCGGTTACAGGTATCGGGACACTTTCCTGAGGAAGCCCTGTCTCATTTAATTCATTATCAGGTTTTACAGCAGCATGTATAATCGGCTGGGCGTCACCTGATACATCACCAGTGAATTCTTTTTCTTCCCCAATGTCCTGAACGCCTGGTGTTTCTATTTGCACAGGTTCCTGATTTATTATTGCTTGGTCAGTTTCATTGAGTGCTGTTTGAACTGGGTCCGGAGCAGGAACTTTTGATTTCCATTTCATGGCACCTAAAACTGACGCTATCGCCATGACTGTTACAATGGAGATAATGAGCAACGGTACATGACTGCGTTTTTTTCTTGCTGATACTTTAGCAGCAGACCTGCGTTTCACGACCGGCGCTGAAAAGCGGGGAGGCTCTTCC
>CALZGI010000317.1 GCA_945786855.1 Thermodesulfovibrionia bacterium
GCAAAGTCAGAGAGACTTTCATCCCGGGCGCCAAAAATTATATAAGTATCCCATTCATCAACTTTTGCTAAAACGTCCTCCCTGCTCTTAACCACTGCAGATTTTCCGGCCTTTCGTATTTCATCAGCCAGGTCTTTGCTGGATATGTCTTGAGCGGCAGTTCCCCCCGCATAATATATGGGAAGCAGAATGAGGTGGTCTGAATCCCGGAGGTGTTGAAGAAAGGTTTCTATATATTCCTGCTTCATCATCCTTGTCGGGGCGAATCCGTGGGGTTGAAATATGTAGCAAATCCTCGGCCTGATTCTTTGAGCAGCTTCCATTAAGGCGGAAATCTTGTGAGGGTTGTGCGCATAGTCATCAATAACAAGATATCCCCCCTCATTCAGGTGTATGTCAAATCGCCGGTCGATTCCTTTGAATTCAGGCAGCAGGGGCGCTAAATCCCTGAGTGGTACCCCGAGTTTTGTAAGGAGGGCAATGCAGGACAGGGCATTGTAAAGATTGTATTCCCCCGGCAATGAAAGCGTAAAGTTTGCATCCTGTACTGTAAAATCTGTACTGAATGGTTTGTGCCGTACCTTTTCAGCCCTGAAATCCGAGGGGGCATGAATGGAGAATGTGACTGCCTCTCCTTTCGGAATTGCTTCTACATGCATGTCATCAGCATTGATAATGACATGCTCTTTTGTATGTCTGATGAGAGTTTCAAACATCCCTGCTGTTATGTCTATCGCATGGTGGTCAAGGGAAAGGTTCAATATGATTGAGTGTTTCGGCCGGTAGTTTACAACGGAACCGTCGGACTCGCATACCTCAATGATGAGATAATCTGAACGTCCGGCGAGAGCATTTCCCGGATCAGATGCTGTTTTGAACTGCTTTACCCTTCCCCCGCCGATGAAATTCGGCTTCAGCCCCAGTTTGTCCATCAGAAAAGCGAGCAGACCCGATGCAGTCGATTTTCCGCTCGTTCCCGAAACAGCTATTGTGTGAAAATCTTCCGTTATTTCCGTGAGAAATTCCGGACGGGTTTTCACGGGGATTCCCAGTTCCCGGGCTCTCACTGTCTCCGGCTGGTCAGATTCCACAGCTGTGCTGAAAACCGCACAATCAAAAGTCCCGTTAAGGCCGCTGCCGTCCTGCGGAACAATAAGAATGTTTTTTGCCTCGAGGATCTTTTTCAGGGGATGTCCGGGACTCAAATCAAAGGCCCTGTCCGATCCGGCAATAATATGACCTTTCTCGGCCATGAAGGCGGCAATAGCAGACATGCCGCTGCCTGCAATTCCCGAAAAGAATATTTTCTGCTTTTCATCAGCCAGACGTTGCTCTATTTTTGCTCCCTCTCTACTCAGAATCTCTCCTGTGCCGACTGGTTGAGAAACTCCCTCGCATAGTCCTTAATCACCTTAGGAGGCACGGTGCTTAGGTCCTGGAAAAGGTATGTGTCCAGATTCTGCGAAGTCCCGCTGATTGGCTTGAAAAAAGTCATAATATATGGACCGTCCCGCAGATCACCTGTCAGGTGTCTCAGAATTGACCGGGCACGGGCATAGTCATAGTGCTCAAAAAGCCGCTCAACTGAACCGTTCCTGCTGTGTTTCCTTTTGCCTGGGAGGTCCGAGTAATTGCTTCCGTGGGATATTATTGTAACGGGAAGATAGGTGATATTCAATTGATGAGTTGGAATTCCTGCCTGCTGAAGGTTTACGATGCTGTCGAGCCTCGGCACGTAGGATTCAATGGTTTTTTTATACCGAGCACGTTCATTATAATCAGCAGGACGGGAACCGAAGAGAATATAGCTGTATAATCCGTATCCTGATTTTTCTTTTTCACCATGCCTGAGAAATGCCCATCCTGTCTCTCTTCTTGCGTGCGCTTTACTTAAGGTGGTCCCTTTTTCACTGCCAATAGCTGATTCAGTGGAGCTTCCTGCGTCGCTTTTATCTCTTCCTGTTTCGCTCTTCTTCAGAAGTTCAGTGATCATGCAGTTCATTTTTTCTTCCCCTGGAAAGCGTACAGAGACGCCGGCTTTATAATCTCCCGGCGTAACACCGCTGAAGTCCCACCCGACTTCAGGGCCACTCCCCTTAATGCTTCCGACGCTTACCTCCCAGTGAATGGTGTGTTCTTTTTCATCAGGTCCATTTGCATAGACTCTCAGAAGTACAGTCTCTCCTGGCAGGGACACAGAAGGATTAGCACTGCAGGCCAAAAGAGTAGACTCTTTTTTGTCTGCTGCATACGAATTTTTTGCTGTATGGGAGAGCAAAGAAAGGAAGATTGTCGCAATCAGGAATAAGGTGAGCAAAAAAACAGAAAAATATTTTTTCATATGTTTTTCCCCCTGTTAAGGCACAAATATATCGCAGGTAAGCATCTATATAAAAAGATTAATTGCAGCAGGATTTTTTGATTATAGCTGAAAAGTCTAAATATTGAAAGAAAAAAAGGGAGGCCTCTAAGGTGAGATTAATTATTCAGGCATTGTAAGGTGGAAAATTGGGAGACATCATTATTCATCGGATGGCTGATACGAATGAATGCTAAACACCCCCACCGGTGCGAAAACCGCCTCCTGAACCCATTCCCCCACGGCTTGGACCATGGCGCCACCCGCCGCCTCTGGGAATTGGGAACGGCATCGATCCCCCTCCCCCCGGAAAGGGCAGACGCCATGTACCACCCCAACCGAAGCCTCCGCTCCCAAAGACCGGATTGGAACGTATCCGGCGGTAACGGTGTTCCTGCTGGAGCGTGTGCCAGAGAGCGTCACCGCCAGCCGTACCGCTCACAAACTGGCTGAGAAGGAGAGAGATAAGGTCTCCATTCTGAAAGACGGAATGTATATCATCGTAACGTTTCTGCTTGTAGCGGGAACGGACCCCCTCAAGTTCCCTGATCCGTGACAGCTGTCTTTCATAGATCTGTCTGTTCTGCCCAATTGCGTTCTCTACTTCCTTCTCATTCTCATTCAACTCTGAAAGCTCATAGACAATCACATCATCTTCGGACGTAGAGGTGGTCAGCACATACTGGCGCAGTGCTCCGAGGTTTTCGCGCTGGAATGCCGATGACAGAGTATCGATACAGGTGCGGAAATAGGTGTCCTTCCCTTCTGCAAAGGACGCACGCTTCTCCTGGAGGCCCTGTATCTGGTCTTCAAATCCCCGGATTTCGATGTCTGTTTTGTCAGTACGCTGTACTGCTTCTTCCAGCGCGGTCCGCTTTGACGGGATACCGCCTTCTTCCGCAGCCTTCTCTTCCATTGCTTTGAGGATCTCAAGCTCCTTTTGCGCAGCAGAGCGCAGCCGTTCTGCGTGCTCACGAAGGCGTTTTGGGATTTCGAGTAGCATTGAGTAATTCTGTCGTGCTTCTTCAAAACTGCAGAGACCGGCGACCCGGCTGTCAAGAAACCGGGTCAGGGGATTCCCGGAGTAGCGGGATGTGCCGTACCCCCTTTTCCAGAGATAGGAAAATAATGGATCCTCTTCGTAGGGCCTGCCCTTTGTGACCCGGTCTTCTTCGGAACGGGCAGTCTTTTCTTCCGAGTGCCGTGCCACACTGTCTGATTTGCTGGCTGTTTCAAACTGGACCTGGTATGCACCATCCTGTTCAAGCTCAGACTGAACTTCAGCCTCGACACTATCAAGTTTCTCTGCTGCAGTGGCTACCTCATTGCTCTGTTCTTCCCTTTTTTTTGCTAATAATGACTCCTGCGTCCGCGCCTGTTCAATCTCCTGCTTCAGTGCGGCCAGCGCGCGGTCCCGGTCAGCAAGCAGTTCAGTCACCCGGCGGTCAGCTGTATCCAGACCATTCACAATTTCGCCGCTTATGAGCTGATCAAGCCGGATGCGTGCGAGATTTTTATACCTGGCTCCCTCCTGCTGGCGCAGTTCCACCATTTTTCTGCTCGAGGCCTGAATTTGAGTGTCAATCTGCTCAAACTGCTCCCTGAGCTGTTTTAACGTATTATCAATAGACCCCAGTGTCTGCCTGCCTGTCCACACAATCATTCTCCTACCAACTGGTTATCGCTGCACCCGATGTATCCATAATATATTCGGGCTTCAGGTATCCCCGCCGTTTGACGCCGAAGCGTCTGTCCTGTATGATGCCGTCATCCTTTTTATCAGCTGAGATACGCTCATAAACGTTCTGCTCCACCCTGAGTGCCCATGTGTCCACCTCCCGGGTTTTTCCCTCTTCCTCGCTTGTTATGGGAAGGGGAATGGGTTTTCCATCTTTTGCTATTGCCTCTACTATTACATAATAGTTGCGCGCTGATGGATTCAAGTCCGGCACTCGCCAGACAGCACTGTACTCATTCGGCCGGGACACGATCTGAATCTCATACTCCTGCTCAAGCTGGACACGAATGTCCTTCAGCCATTCTGCTGCAATGCCGGCTCTTTTCAACTCACCGGACTGCAGCGCAGACATGCCGCCATCGTACTGCAACTGTGCCGCGGTCTTTGCAGCATCAATTTTTGCCAGGCGAAGTACGGTATCACGCTGAGTTTCGAGTTCCCGGGACAGTTTTGCCATGGTGCGTTCGTCTGCTCCGACAATGAAATACTGAAAACTGCCCCACAACAGGGCAGCTGAAAGGACAACAATACCGACTCGTTTGGCCCATTTCCCCCGTGAGATGTATATCCGTGCCAGGGCAGTGGATATGCTGCGCCGGGGAGGTCTGTATACGAAGCGTTCTTCCTTGAGTGCAGCCACGCCCTCTTTGAGAACATGGTCGGAAACGTCAATTCCCTGAGAGGTATAAATTTTTCGCAGCCGCTCGATCATTTTAGTGTCGCGGTCTTCAGCGTGCAATTCCCGTGCGATCAGCATGTCCTGATGGCGCAGTGTGTCGACTACATCCATGGCAAGCATTACTTCGTCCAGAGGGCGCTTGTTATTTTGTTCTTCCATATTTCTCCGGTGCCGGTTCCTGTTTTTTTAGCTTTCTGCCCCCTGCACAGGAGGAGCGAGAGGCAGGGCTTTTCCTTCCTCGACCAGCCTGGCGAGGCGCTGCTTGCCTTCCTCAACAGCGTTGTGAATCTCCCGGGCATTCTCCGTGCTGAGTTTACGCATCTCCTCAATGATCTCCCGGGAGCGCTGCTGATAGTTCACAACGGACTCAACAAGACGTTTTACCGCGTCAGCACGAATGGTCGGCCCGTATCCGGCCTTGAGCGCTTCTTCCTGTACTTTGCCACCGATATCTCCCAGGTCTTCCAGGCTTTTACTGACCCCTTCTTTCATGGCATTCAGCGTCTGAGTACTTTCATGCAAACCATGGATGCCGGTAAATGAGGCGCTCAAAGCTGTAAGAACAGTCTCGTTGGTACCAAAAAAACTTATGGCCTGCTGGTACACACGTTCCTTTGCAGTGGTGGTCTGCAGAAGCCGGGCCATGACAACCTCTGATGTATTGTAGCTCACGGTCAGGTTGTCAGACAGGTCCTTTGCAATCTGATACCGCCGTTCTTCGGTTTGAACGTCCCGAATCCTTTCATCCCGGGCAAGTTCCATCTTTGCCCGTTCAGCGGGATCATTTCCCGTGTAGGAATCTACTTTTTTTACAGCTCCTTCCAAGCGGTTTTTTGCATCGTCAAGAAGGCTTTTTGCCTTGTCGAGGACCTCAAATGCAAGTACTTCCGATTCCTTGAGCGCACCCCGAAAGTCCTGATAAGAGGTGAGAATAAGGCGCTCTCGTTTTATCTGGTCCCTGGAATCATCAGCAACATCCAGATAAATTTCTTTGATCTTATCAAAACGGTGAGGAATGTCCCCCCGGGATACCTTCATCCACATATTTTGCATCCGCTCCCATGTATTTATTTTGCCATCCTCTATCTGTTCAACCATTTCCTTTGCATCTTCACGGATGGTGTTGAAGGAATTGGTAATGTCCTCATACCGCTCTCCGATTTTCATGCTTGTGATCTGCTCCCTGATGACCTCGTTGAACAGCGATGCCTGGCTCAGTGTACGGGCAATAGCCACAACCTTGTCTTCGTCCAGGGCAGTGATCTGGTTGATCAATGAGATAACCGGAGCTTCTTCAATTGTTTCCGGCACCAGGCCAAGATCCCGGAGTGCATTTAATGCCTTGTCAAGATACTTCATGGGTGTACTCATGTTACTCATGATCATTCCTCCCTGTGAAAGATTATGTGCTCAGTGTTTCTGGGGATTACAATGCTTTTTTCAATACCATTATAGCAGATAAACTGCTGAGCAACAATTGACAGGGAATTTTTTGTGACAGGTGTTTTTTTGCCTTGACACGTTTTTTATTTTTTTTCATACTATCGCACCACAAGTGAGAATAAAGATAAATGATTTAACTATCAATGACAGTCTTTATTTTTGAAACCTTAAAAAGGAGAAGCTATGCCGATCGCAGACAATAGCACAAACGCTGGCAGACAGAAAAACCGCAGAGTAACAGCAGGTATTTCTGCAATCACTACCAAATAGTATTCCATCTCTCTGGAGAAGCGTTGTCATACTGGCAATGCTTCTCCAGAACAGATTAAATGAAAGGAGCTGTAGTTGTGAAAAGAAAATACTCGGCTATAATGCTGCTCATTGTATTCGTGCTTTCTTTTACTCTCATTATTGGGTGTCAAAAGGCGAAAGAAAAAACAACAGAAGTAAAAAATATAGCAGCTGATACGGCAGAAACTGTCACAGATCAGGTATCGGAGACGACAGAGGTAATCAAGAGAACTGCAGTCGAAGCGAAAGAGAACACTGTAGGAAAGTTAACAGAAGAGAAGGACAGGGCCAGCGCAATAATCACGAAAGATGCCGCCCTGGAAAAGGAAGTCAAAGCGGTAGTATCTATTCCCGAAAAGGTTGTCTCGAAAAGTGGACCTCAAGAACGTGCCGGGGGAAAATACGTGGGTGCCAAAAAATGCAAAGCCTGCCATCTCAAGCAGTTCAAGTCCTGGAGTAAAACAAATATGTATACAAGTTTCGAAAGCTTAAAACCGGGACAGAAGGCAGAAGCAAAAACGAAAGCCGGATTTGATCCTGATAAAGATTACACAAATGATGCTGAGTGTTTAAGATGTCATACGACCGGTTATGGAAAGGGGGGGTTTGTAAGCATAGAAACAACCCCGAAATTGGCTGGTGTGCAGTGTGAGGGATGTCACGGACCTGGAAGTGAATATAGTACAATCATGAGGAAAAACAAACAGTTTAAACTTGAGGATGTAAAGAAAGCAGGGCTGATAATTCCTTCTGAAAATGAAGAGGGCTGTATGGAATGCCATGGAGGTGACAGCCCGTTTAATGAAACCCTTGATCCAAAGTATAAATTTGAATTCAAGGAGAGACTTGAAAAGACCCACGAGCATTTCCCGTTAAAGTATCAACACTGACATCATTTAATAACTGGAATGCAGAGAGAGGGCCTGGGTTATTCTGGGCCCTTTTTCTTTTTCTCTATATCTTGTGAATCATCAATTTCATTAGAAAGCGCACGCTCTTCAGGATATATATTCCGGGGCTGAATAAAATATCAGTACCCGTGTAAAATAACATTGCCACATTTACCCCGTACGAAGATCAATGCTTTTCTGGCGGGATGTACTCAAGGAGTCAAATGAAAAAAATCCTTGCAGCAGATATTGGTGGAACGAACAGCAGGTTTGCCAGTTTTCACGTTGATGAGAAGGGAGAGCTTTTGCTTGTTGAGAGTAAATGGCTGAATACGGCTGATTCCCCTTCATTCGGTGACCTGCTCGATAATTTAAAAGCAGGCGGTTTCTGCCTGAAGCCGGAAGAAGCTGACATCGCTGTATTTGCAATCGCCGGGCCCGTTGAAAAGAGCGTGAAGTGTTCACCACCCTTTATATCATGGGAAATTGACATATCAAACGGAGAGAGGGATTTCGGGCTGAGAAGGGCATTGCTGATTAACGATTTTGTGGCACAGGCATATGCATGCCGTTCCTCTGTAGGTGAAATTGCAGAGATTATAAAATCTGGAGACCTGTCGAAAGATACCACTGCAGCGGTGATCGGAGCAGGGACTGCACTGGGGAAGGCGGTTATTATCCCTGACGGCAACGGCGGCTACCTGGCAGTGCCTTCCGAAGGGGGACATGCCAGCTTTCCCTTTGAAACCCGGCAAGAATGCGAGTTCCAGCAGTTTCTCTTAACGAAGCTTGGAGATCGTTTTATTACATGGAATAAAGTTGTATCAGGGAGGGGACTGAGTTACATTCACGAGTTTCTTACAGGGGAAGACGTGGAGACTCAGGACGTGGTGGGAAAGATCCTGCCTGATTCCGAAACTCTCACGTGGGCGTCAAGATTTTATGGAAGGGCCTGCCGCAACTTTGCCCTTGAAACGCTGGCTGTCGGGGGCGTCTACATTGCCGGAGGGGTTGCAGCAAGGACTCCGGAACTGGTTACCCACAGGGTTTTTACTGAAGAGTTTACCTCTTCCGATACAATGGCTGACCTGCTCCATCGAATTCCGGTGCTTCTCATAAAAGAGCAGAACGCCGGGCTCTGGGGAAGTGCGCTGCTGGGTCTGCAGAAGTTGAAGGAGTAAATTCTTTCCTCACTTCTTTAACCAGGTAAATACAGACATAGGCCCAAAGGTGCCTGAATCTCCGGATTCAGATGTAATGTGCATAATGGGTCCAATGAAATCCCGGAGCTTCCACTGATTTGATATAATTATGTATCCTTTAAATATTGAGACTGATTTTATTTGAAAGCTCGTGAACGTATGATAACACCTTACAATTTTATTAAGAATGAATACTAAGCCGAACTTGCAGGAAATCTCGGTCCTGATCCTTGAAGACGACCTGTCTTCGGTCAGCAGCTTTCAGAAGGACCTGAAGTCCTTCGGTGCACATGTATATCCAGTAAGGACAATGCAGGATACGGTGGGCCTTTTATCCCAGGAGCATGTGCGGATAATTATTGCGGCGATCAGGTTTGTGGATGAACAGTTTATCGCAATGATCAGAGATTATAAATCTCAATATCCGGACAGTTTCTTTTACGTTCTTACCGAGCCGGAGTATAATGAAATTGAGGCAACGTCCGAGACGGTAAAGCAATATGTAGATGACTATCTCAAGAAACCTCTTGATTCCATGCGGTTTGCCCATATGGTTGAGACAAATGTGGGGAGGCCCAGTTCTACCGGGACGTCTCTCACCGTTGCTGACCCGTTGGTCCGGAAGGTTAAGCCTTACTTCATATTCCGGTCTTCCGTTATGCGCAGCGCCCTTCGTAATCTTCCTGTTATTGCGGCTTCGGGACAAACAGTTTTGATAACAGGAGAAACAGGGACTGGAAAAGAAATTGTAGCCCGTTCCATTCATGTGTTAAGTCCCCGTGCTTCCCATCCCTTCATAGCAGTCAACTGCAGTGCCATACCAGAGAGCCTGATTGAGGCCGAACTGTTCGGCCATGAGAAAGGGGCATTTACGGGAGCAGCGAGAATGAGGAAGGGGAAGTTTGAGACTGCAAATTATGGTACGCTCTTTCTCGATGAAATTGGTGACATGCCTCTGAATCTGCAGACACGGCTGTTGCGGGTTCTCGAGGAAGGGGAAATGTACAGGGTGGGAGGAGAGACATCCACCCCGATCGATGTAAGGGTTATAGCTGCGTCTCATCAGGATCTGAAAAAGTCCGTTGAGGACGGCCTTTTCCGGCAGGATCTTTATTACCGGCTGAACATTCTGCGAATTCATCTTCCTCCTCTCAGAGAACGTATCGAAGATATTTCACTTCTTGCCGTGCATTTTCTCGAAAGGGCATTCGGCGAGATGGGCTGGGACGAGCCTCACCCCAGTCTTTCATCGGAAACCATATATGTACTTGAGCGTTATCCATGGAAGGGCAATATCCGGGAACTGAGAAATATTATGACCAGGGTTGCGACCATGCTTCCCCGGGATACAAATAAAATATTTCCCTTTCACATTTTGCCCTATCTTGAGGATGCCGAGCAGATTCGTGATCATCCTGTACCTGCGGAAAAAGGGGACGGTATTCATATCCCTGCGGGCATGAAATTAAAAGACGTTGAGGCATTGCTTATTCGTGAGGCCCTCAGAATTACTGACGGGAACAGGACACAGGCCGCAAAACTGCTGGGAATAAGCCTCCGCACATTACGGAGAAAGCTGAATACATAATAAACAATCTGATGATTCAGGATCTGCCGTGAACCTCGTCCAGCCATAGCTTGAGGCTGTTTGCCCAGAACCTGAAGGCCACTTTTGTATGAACCCACTGGTCCCTGCTTTGAACAGATGGGAGCTGTTCTCCGGTCTTGCTGTCTATCACTATAGATAGCGAGTACATTATTCAGCGATGTTATATAACTTCAGTTTTCAAAATTATGCCATATGGAGTGAGAATTCCCGGCATGATTACGATGCCTGATCATTCACGGGTTGAATGGTATGCCTCATGAGGCATGACTTCTATTCTTTTCCTGATTTATTGAGCCGGGAAATTTTTGAGCCCTTCAATGACACGTCTACCATCAGCCCTTTTACATTAAAGATAAAGGCGATTATTGGGTCCTTGATCGTAGTCGTATCTATTCGTTTCCCCCCGCCAAAATTGATAATGGCGATGTTCCCGTCAACTCCTGCTTCCCAGCCGGAACTGTTACGAAACTTTTCCATAGCCCCATCGGTCATGAACGCGATAATAACGTCCTTTTTCTCAGCGCCGATCTGAAAGCCCCAGGAGCCGGCGGTCATGTTGTAATAGTCCGCCGTATTTCCGTCAATCTTTAACGCACCTTCTCCATATTCACCTCCGATAACAAACCCTGCTTTCATAACACCCGGAAAAACTAATAACCCCTTCGCAATTTTGGCAAACTCACCGGCACCCTCCACTTCTCCATGAAATCGATTCAGTGAAACTTCTACACTGATGTCAATCTCTTTTGCCGATGCGGCATGGGAAAGAGACGGCATGAAGGATATCAGGTGAATCATGATGCATATGGTCATTAAGGTGGTCTGGCCATGTCTTTCCAATATATTTACTGATTGTATTTTCATCTGGATACTATCCTTTCTTCTTTTTGATCATCATCAATGTAAGCATACTTAGTAAATGCAAACATCAAAATTATACCATATTCTTCAGACCACAATAACAGTTGTTCCTACAGTGGTGAATAATCGAATAATATCATCATTATCACGGGAAAAAGTCTCTCTCTTTAAGCTCTATGAAACTTTATAGCGTCTCTGTAATAAAAAAAATCGTCCATAGATCAATTTGACCCATAGGTAAATATGATCTGCACTGAGTTCGGCCAATTTGACCTGCATATGGCTCTCGTGCCTCATCCATGCGATGCAACCTCTTTAAATTAATGTAAATTGCCTGCTGGCATGACCATTGCAATCCTAAAAACAAAAGATTATAAAAGCAGTGGTCAAAGACGGCGTGCTGAGACTGACACTGCCAAAGGCTGAAAGAGCGAAGACGAAAAAGATTCCCGTAACGGGAACTGCATAAGATTATAAAAGTGCAAAAAAACAGCAGATGGACCCTCTTGGCCGGGAGATTGACGCAGAAAAAGTGAAAGCTCACTTTAGAAAGGGAGTTCTCACTGGAACACTTCCAAAATCAGAGAGAGAAATAGGGAAGAAAAAGAAAATCAGCGTCACCATAGAATAAGTCTGATGTCGGAAAATCGAGGGCCTGTCCCTGCCTCATACCATGCGAGGCCGGGACAGGTTTTTTTGTTTGCCCGGTAATGTAACCTGTTATTTTTTCCTTTATTTTTGTGGTCGGCAATTATATAATTGAATCGGTTGCAAAAAAAATTCATACATAATTTATACACTGAATGAAATCTGGCCTTCCGGATACACCGTGAATCGACGAGTGTTCTGTAATCGGGACCGGATTAAGGAACCTACTGAATAACATAAACGTTCACCGATATAAAAAGGGGAGGGAATGAAGATGAAGAAATCGATAATGATTGTTGTCATTTTGGCGTTGTCTATGGTTGTGTGCGGGATTGGTCCCGCATTTTCAGCATCGGGAACAAAGTTTTACACAATCGGAACCGGGGGCATCACCGGTGTGTACTACCCAACGGGCGGCGCAATAGCCAGGATAGTAAATATAAAGAAAAAACAGCACAAGATGCGTCTTACCGTTGAGTCGACGGGTGGATCGGTATACAATGTAAATGCGATCATGGCAAGGGACCTTGATTTTGGCATTGTACAGTCTGACCGCCAGTATCAGGCAATCAGCGGGCTTGCAGAGTGGAAAGACAAAGGTCTGCAAAAGGACCTCCGTGCCGTCTTCAGCATTCATCCTGAGAGTGTGACCCTCCTTGCAGGCGCTGATACCGGGATAAAATCGATACAAGATCTGAAAGGGAAACATGTGAACATCGGAAATCCCGGATCAGGTCAGAGACAAAATGCTATAGATGCTCTGAATGCAGTAGGGATTAATCCAGAGAGTGATGTGAAAGCAGAAGGCCTGAAAGCAGCAGAGGCTCCCGGGGTCCTCCTTGACGGGCGCATTGACGCTTTCTTCTACACCGTTGGACACCCTTCAGGAGCATTCAAGGAAGCGACTGCAGGAACGAGAAAGGTGAGTTTTGTACCTATCCTTCTTCCTGACTCCTTTTACCTGAAATTCCCGTACTATGCCCGCAGTATTGTTCCTATCAGTTCCTATCCGAATGCTGTAAATAAAACAGATGTGCCTACCTTCGGAGTAAAGGCAACCTTTGTGACGCATAGCAGTCTCCCCGAAGAAGACGTCTATAATGTGGTGAAAGAAGTCTTTGAAAATTTTGATAACTTCAAAAAGCTGCACCCTGCCTACAGCCTGCTTACAAAAGAAGGAATGCTTCAGGGGCTCTCTGCACCGCTTCATAAGGGTGCAGAAAAATATTACAAAGAAGTGGGACTTCTTAAGTAGTTCAGAATGTGAGCAGTGATAAGAGGGGAGGCGTTGATAAACAGACTCCTGCCCACGCAGATTTATCAGGGATTGAAGAAGCCGCTGCGGAGAAGGGGCGGATAGCTGAAGAGGAGCTGTCCACCCTTCGCCATGAAACAAACTGGCACCGTTTCATTGTTCCTGTCCTTGCTGTTTCGTGGTGTATATTCCAGTTGTCTACCGCAAGCTGGCTTATCATGAACTCCACCTATATCCGCAGTATCCATCTGGCATTTGCGATAGCAATAGCGTATTTCAGTTACCCGGCGGTGAAGCATCCTGTAAAAGGCTTTTTTTCTTGTCTCTCGGCCAGAACACATATTCCGTTTACGGACATGATATTTGGAATAGCTGCCTCTTTTGCCGCTCTTTATTACTTTATGGATTACGAGGGCCTTTCCATGAGGTCCGGCTCTCCTCTCCTGCGTGACATTATCATTGGTGTTCTGCTGGTAATTTTGCTTCTTGAGGCGGCACGGCGGGTTATAGGCCCTGCCCTTACTGTTATTGCATCGCTGTTTACCCTCTATGCTTTTTTTGCTGAGCATATGCCTGAAGATTTTGCCTTCAGAAGTACTTCGTTAAGCAAATACATTGATAAAATTTCACTCTCAACAGAAGGAATATACGGGATTCCCCTTGATGTATCCGCCACGGTGGTATTTCTTTTTGTTCTTTTCGGTGCCATGCTGGACCGTGCCGGAGCAGGGAAGTTTTTTATTGAACTTTCCCTGAGCGTGCTCGGAAGATTCAAGGGCGGGCCGGCAAAAGCCGCTATCGTAGGATCAGGACTGACAGGCATGGTGTCCGGGTCTTCTATTGCCAATATTGTCACCACAGGTACTTTTACCATACCCCTTATGAAGAAGGTTGGCTATACGCCGGTCAAGGCGGCTGCTATCGAAGTTGCCGCCAGCACCGATGGTCAGCTTGCACCGCCGATAATGGGAGCTGCAGCTTTCATTATCGCTGAATATTTGGGAATAGCCTATCTCGATGTTGTAAAGGCTGCAGCCGTTCCGGCCTTCGTTTCCTACGCAACACTATTCTTTATCGTTCATGTGGAGGCCTCCAAGGCAGGGCTGAGGGGGCTTACGAGGGAAGAGACACCGGATTTTATGGAGGTCCTGAAAAGGGGAATACATTACTTCATTCCCATTGCTGTTCTCGTGTATGAACTTGTAGTGGTCCGCCATTCTCCTGAAGTATCTGTCTTCAGGGCAATCACAGTTATGGCTGTGTTAATGATCATTCAGGGGCCGGTCAAATGTTTCATGAAAAATGAACCCCTGGTGCCTGCATTGCGTGCCGGTCTGATGAGCCTTGTTGAATCTGCAGTTGCCGGGGGGCGGAATATGGTTCCCGTCGCAATAGCCTGCGCTGCTGCAGGGATCATTGTAGGCATTATAACAATGGGGATCGGGAGTATTATCACTGAACTGGTTGAGTTTCTCTCGGGGGGGAATATCTTTGCACTCGTTGCCATTACTGCAGTGGCCAGCCTGCTTCTCGGGATGGGTCTGCCGACGACAGCTACCTATATTGTAATGGCGGTACTGATTGCACCGGTGATTATGGAAGTCGGTCTGGCGAACGGTTTTGTCGTCCCTCTTATGGCAGCGCACCTTTTTTGCTTTTATTTTGGAATACTTGCCGATGACACGCCGCCGGTGGGACTTGCCGCCTATGCAGCAGCGGCCATTGCAAAATCACCGCCCATTCGGACAGGAGTTCAGGGTTTTTTATACGACATCAGAACGGCCATGATTGCATTTATGTTTATCTTTAACCATGACCTTATACTTTATAATATAAACAGCTGGGGGACGGCGATTCTGATCTTTACCATGGCCTGTATAGGTAATTTTTCATTTGCCTCGGCAACACAGGGATGGTTTGTCTGCAGGAACAAGTGGTATGAGGTACTTCTCATGTTGATTGTTGCCTTTATCATGATGCAGCCCGGCGCTGTTGCACGCTGGTTTGAGGTGGATAATAAATTGCTTGTTTATGGGGTGGGACTCCTGATAGTCGGATTGATCTATAGCATGCAGTCAAAGCGGCTGAGGATGGAAAAAGTCGTTGACGAAAAGGAAAATTAGTTCAATTTGATTGTATAATAATAATTACCTCAAAATGCTGTTCATCAAGAAATTAGTCATTTTTTGTCGGAAAAAATAGTGTGATGTGCAAAGGAGCAGGGATATGCGCTGGGTAATGAGATCGAAAATTCATAAAGCAAATGTGACCGATGCCAACCTGGAATATGTAGGCAGTATCACGATAGATGAAGATTTGATGGAGAAAGCAGGATTGTGGGCCGGGGAAAAAGTCCTTGTAGCGAGCAACACCTCGGGCGCCAGATTGGAGACCTATATACTGACGGGGGGCAGGGGATCGGGGACCATCTGTCTCAACGGGGCTGCAGCGCACCTGATCAAAAAGGGGGAGGAAATTATCATTATCGGGTACGAGCTATCTGATAAACCCTTGGAGCCGAAGGTCGTTCTGGTTGATGAGAAAAATAAATTTATCAAGTACTTATAGTGATTCTTTGCAGATGCCGCTTATCCCATGAACGCAAATGCTCTTCCTCTGACAAATGTCGTCCTCATTTCTTGAAAAACTATTTAATACGTACAGTTATGCTCTTTAAGCCTTTTGGACTGTCAGGAAAGCGCACATTATCATTTTTATATGTAAGTGCAGTATCCCACGCTAAAGGTTTTCTCTAAAAAAGCCGTATAGATACTCATGAGAAAATTGATTTTCATCATAATTCTCTTCCTGATTCATTCACTAACGATATCTGGTATCTTTGCAGCAGATTTGTACTCAGAGTGTCTTGACGGTGATTGTGAGAACGGAATCGGCACCATGATGTGGGAAGACGGAACCCAGTATACCGGAGAGTGGGAAAATGGCCAGCAGAGTGGTCTAGGAACCATGAGATGGGAAAACGGCGATGAATATACAGGGTCATGGGAAAATGACCTTATGAATGGTGAGGGTACCTATCACTGGGATAATGGTGATGAATATGCAGGTGAATGGGAGCATGGGGAGCAGAACGGGCTGGGGACCATGACATGGGGTGATGGTACTTTCTATGCCGGTGAGTGGCAATATGGGGAATATTATAAGGAAGATACCTATGCTACACTATATGACGATGAGGTTGAGGGAGTACTCAGCGGCGTAGATGACGAAGCCTACGAGAATGAGGATGACGGGGAATGGAATGAGGATCTGATAGACGAAGAAGGTACGTATATTGCTGCATACGATGAAAACGAATAAAACGAATGAAATTATAATTAAATATAAGTTGCATTGATACTTCCTCTCATATGTTTCAGTCCGCGCGGCAGCTTACCTTCTCTATTTTCAAGCATCGAAACTCACAGCCGGCATAGTCACTCGATATTCATCAATTCCAGGCGGGTGATTATCCTGCATTGTTGGAAGTTAATTTGATAAGAGGATAAAACAGATGATCAGTCAGGACGGAACAAAGCACTATAAAAGTATTACCTTTGGAGAAAACAGCGCCCGCCTCAGGATGTTGAAAAATTTCCGGGAGATTGTAGTGGAATATTTTGAGAATAGCAGGCTTGACCTGGAGAGCGGAAGTCATATTGAAAAAGAGGAGGCAAAAGACGCGAGGGCTGCTATCAATCTTATAAAGCAGAAAGCCTACATCACTATGAGGCTTGCTGATGTTAATCCACGTGCTGCATCCACTCCTTCACTTGCATCAGGGGGACATGACAAGAATGTAGATTTAATACTGAACATCTTTAATCTCGGACGCAATGGTATTCCATCAAATACAGCTGTTGACTATATAGAACGGGCAATTGATGTTTACAAAGAAAACCGGCTTGATTCACTGATGAGAACAATTAGTCCCTTTTTCTGGGCTGGAATACTGTTCGATCATATCTTTCGGGGAAGGCGGGAAGAAGGGACATAAAGCTTTTCTCCTCTCTTTAGGAAATAACTGCAGCGACGGCATTTGCAGGTCCCCATTCATGTTTGCGGCCGCGATCCCCTTGTCGATTCATCAGGGTCTCTATTCCTCTTCACGCAGCAAAAACCACAGACAATTCTTCTCCAAATCGAATACAATAATGAGCGATAAGCCGGCTTTCCAGTATACGCCGATCCGATGATAATGGGTCGCTTCTATAATTGTGATCCGGCAATTTGAAATCATGCAAAGGGACAATAAAAAATCAATCTATGGATGGGCCCTGTATGACTGGGCTAATTCTGCATTTGCAACCACAGTTATGGCGGGGTTTTTCCCCATATTCTTTAAACAGTTCTGGAGCGCCGGGGCTGACACGACGATAAGCACCGCACGGTTAGGCCTTGCAAACTCCATAGCCGGTGTCACCGTTGCTTTCATGGCGCCCCTGCTGGGAGCAATCGCTGACAAGGGGACTGCAAAGAAGAAATTTCTGATCTTTTTCGCATTTATGGGGGTGCTGATGACTTCTTCTTTGTACATGGTTTCAAAGGGGAACTGGCCCCTGGCTGTCATGGTATACGTATTGGCGACTGTCGGATTCTCAGGCAGTAACATCTTTTATGATTCACTCATTGTGGGAGTTGCATCGCCGAAAAATTTTGATCGCGTTTCCGCCCTCGGATTTTCTCTCGGCTATCTCGGAGGAGGCATATTGTTTGCCTTGAATGTATGGATGACGCTCAGTCCGGTGACATTTGGATTTGCAGATGCCAGTGAGGCTGTCAGGTTTTCATTTTTGACAGTGGGTGTCTGGTGGGCAGTTTTTTCGGTCCCCATTATCCTTTTTGTTCAGGAACCTGCAAATGAAGATAGAGAGGGCAGTACCAATGTCGTGAAAGCAGGCATTGCGCAATTAGTAAAGACTCTGCGCGAGGTCCGTCACTTAAAAACTGTTTTTCTGTTTCTTGCAGCATACTGGTTATACATCGACGGTGTAGATACGATCGTCCGGATGGCAGTCGATTATGGTATTTCAATAGGCTTCGAAACCAATGACCTCATTCTTGCCCTGCTCATTACCCAGTTTGTCGGCTTTCCCTCTGCAATAGCCTTTGGATACCTGGGGCAGAAAATAGGGGCAAAAAAAGCTATTTTCATTGCCATAGCGGTGTATCTGTTTGTTTCAATCTGGGCAGCTTTCATAACAGAGAGGAATGAGTTCTACATGCTTGCAATTATCATAGGTCTGGTCCAGGGAGGCATCCAGGCCCTGAGCCGTTCATTCTATGCAAGGATAATCCCTGCGAACAAGTCAGCTGAGTATTTCGGGTTTTATAATATGCTCGGTAAATTTGCAGCGGTCCTTGGCCCTGTAATGATGGGTGGCGCAGGTCTGCTTGTCAGATCCATGGGATACAGCAGTGATATTGCATCAAGAGCCAGCATATCCTCCATATCCATACTCTTTATTGCCGGCGGTTTCCTGTTTTATTTTGTTGATGAGGAGAAGGGCCGGGGAGAGGTCCGGTATCTGGAAAAAAATAGCTGAGCTCCCTGCTCTTGATGATACTATTCGACCCTCTTCATTTTTATGTCCTGGATGCTGCCCTGCAAAATCAGCTCATTTTTATCCACTTTTACTATGTTATAGAAGAAGGTAATCCCTTTATAGTATCCCTTACTCATGATGAGTTCCAGATGTGTATCATTTACAACATCATACCTGCCTAACGACCTCAATGCACGGGCGTGCTCCTGCCAGGGGGCGACAACATCTCCGTTTTTCTTGAACCAGTAAGACTGGGGAGAACTTCCAATAATTTTGCTTGCAAGAACCCATTTCCCAACGAGTTGTTTTTCATTTTCCGAAGCGCATGACAGAACAAATAAAAGGGTAAGAACGAGGCATAGCCCGACAGCTTTTCCCGGCATATTAATCTCCTTCGTTACTCAGTCAATGAGGGACCGTTTTTAAAGTTTATAATTTTCCTTATATATACATATAATCATATAGTTTATTCGGGCTGATATCAATGATTTAAATCATAAATGAAAACAGCTTCCTATGCAAGAAGAAGTTGTTTCGGGCTCAAAGTCAGAATAATATTCTCAATTCATGGGTCTATTAGATTATATCTATAGATTGAAGTGCATCCAACATGTCCTTTCCGAATCTGTGGCGATTGTTTTATTCGATCACCCATACAGCACAGTTCTTGCCGCAATGCAGAACCTTGCTCGAGGTGCTGCCGTGAAGGAATTCTTCTCTCTTCGATATCCCGCGCCTGCCAAGGACGATTGTGCAGCATCCAAGCTTTTTCTGATCTTCAAGGATACAGTCAGCTATGGACGGGCATTTCCTTACCTCCACCCTCATCCCGACCTTATCTTTTCTGAAACCGGATTGAATGAGCACCTCGCGGTAGTCCCGGAGCATCTTCTCCGCCCCTTTACTATGCTCTTCGATCCAGGCCTTCCGCTCCTCACCGGTCTCGAAATAATCTTCCGACGGTTCCGGAACAATACTGAGAAGGGTCACCTGGAATCCTGGCACCCCCCCCAGGAAATCGGCCACATAAAGTGCCGCTCTCTTGGCATTTTCCGTTCTGTCCAATGCCACAAGAAGATGCCGCTCTTTGATCTGACATGCCCGTTTGCTACTGCCCTTTTCCATGCTGTTCCTCCCGGTATTTTTATTAAATGAGATCTTCCCGTGCCTCATAAAGGTCATCCAGAAACTCTCCTGTATCGTAGTAAAAAGTATCGGCTCCGGTCGAAAAGTGCTTCAAAACAAAAGCGAGATGATCAGTTATATAAGGATAGACCTTTTGTAAGTTTGCGACCCTTTGCCTGAAAACTATATTCATGTCTTCTGTGCCGAGCTTTTCCAGTATAGAGGGAGAATCCTCTTTCAGCTGCCATGCAGTTATATCACCCTGTCCCGCAAGATATATCAGTACGTTGCCGAGACCGAAGAGATCATAGCTGAACATGCTGTCCCGGTGCCAGTAGTTGAAGTCAAAATCTATCCAGCGGTAAATGCCGTCATTATTGCCGTACATGATATGGTCGCGCCTTATGTCGCCGTGCTTCTCTCCATTATCATGGAGAAATTTAATGGCCTCCACCAGTGATATGTACTCATTGAGTATATCGGGGAAATTGTCGTAATAATATTCTTCATGCCCTTTTGCCTGTTTCAGTATCCGGTCGGCGATTGTGCTGCCCGGAATATAGTCAATGATCCTTATAATGTTGCCTCCTGTGTCTTTGAGGCTGAAGCCCTGCATGAATTTCTGGTGTCCCCTTACCAGATCAAGTATCCTGGCCTCTTTTCCCGGGCTGCGGACACAGTCGAAGGTCAGCCCCCCCACAGTAGTGGTGAACTTTTCATGGAAGACCATCTTTATGACTTTTTTGCTCCCATCCAGCAGGTCTATCGCCCTCTTGACCCAGAATTTGGGATACTCATCAATGGTGAAACGGCCCTCGCGCTCGCAGTGCCTTATAAGATAGGGCCCTCCGTCCAGGATGACCACATCATCGAAATCAATGGCGTTAAAATTCGAAGTATCGGTAATTATTCTGACCCTTTCAGGCACCCGGGAAGGCGCCAGCCAGGACGATATCATCTCCCGCAGTTCCTCCTCTGTATATTCCTCTTTCCGGACACCATCACGATCATTGGTCATAAATAAATTATAGCACCTGAAATCCGGGGGGGATCAGATTAGAAAGAAAGGCGAGGGGGCCGGGGCACCTGATCTATTTCAGATGGTCCCATATATTTATGTCCCCTCCATGGGGAACGGCATACATGCCTTTTGCCGTGTTGAGAATGATCCGGGCCACATCCACGGGCGGCCTTCCTTCAAAGTTCGTCATCCTCGTTGCAGTCATGTCAGGACAGAAGGCATAGATTCTTATATTTGTGACCTCTGCAGCCAGGGCCTGGGTAAATCCTCTCACGCCGAACTTTGTTGCACAGTAGGTGGTTAAGTCAGCATATCCGGTCTGCCCCGCGCCGCTGGCAATATTTATGATCATCTCTTTTATATGGGGGATACAGAGTTTTGTCACCTTGATGAGCCCTTCAAGGTTTGTTCTTACCTGCACCTCGATTTCATCAAGGCTCTGCTCCGTTAAGGGCTTCCAGTTGATCACTCCGCAGTTATTTATCAGAATGTCGATCTTTTTGAACTTTGAGAGAACCCTCTCAAGGGCACGTTCTATGCTCCTGTTATCCAATACATCGAGGTGAAGGAGGAGTGCATCAGCAGCTCCCAGTTCTCTGCACTTTCTTAACGTCTCTTCTCCCTGCTCCCTGTCATGACAGTAGGTAAGGACGACCTTTGCTTTTTCTCCGGCCAAAAGGTATGCCGTCTCTCTGCCAATACCCCTTGCTGAACCGGTAATGAGGACAATACTGTCTTTCATACTATTAAATGATAGCACAGAGGCAAATTGTACATGTCCATGGGTCAGGTCTGCACCTTAAATCCGGTTTGTGCGGGCCAACCATTGAACGCGCAGATACGACCCGGCGGACACCGATTGTGTGTAATAACCCGCCGATTGTAATTTCATCAATTTTATAGTATTATCCTTTCCATCTGAATAAATGCTCTTATAACAATCAATCTGGAGGTATGAAATGGATTCAGGACAAACGGGTGGAAAACTCTCTGAGTTGATAAAGAAAGCTATTAGCGACTGTGAGTTGACTCAGGCTGAACATGATGAAATACTTGCTGCCGCCTCAGAAGACCATGTGATCGATTCCCAGGAACGCGCGCTTCTTGCTCAGCTTCAGGAATTAATCTCAAACGGAACAGTAAAAAAAGTACGTTAATCTTGGCTGAAGATAGTGCCGGCAGTTTTCAGGTCCTTGAGACAGGACCTGTGTGGCCGATCAGGTCAGGAAGCAGTACAATGCGAGGGGACCGTGTATTCACTTTAAGAGTATACTGTCCCATCAAGCTCAATCCCCCATTACCTTCACCGTAACTTTCCGGCTCCGTGCACCGTCAAATTCGCAGAAGAATAGTGCCTGCCATGTACCGAGCTGCAGTTTCCCGCCGTCGATGATGATCATTTCTGAAGAACCGACGATGGACGTTTTTATGTGGGCGTCAGAATTTCCTTCCATGTGGCGGTAGCCCGCGTCACGGGGAATCAGACTGTTGAACATTTTCTGTATGTCTTTTTCAACGGAGGGGTCTGCTCCCTCATTGATTGTTAGCCCTGCCGTTGTATGAGGGACATAGACATAGCATACGCCGCTTTTTACTTTTGAATCACTGACAACCTTCTGAACGTCCTGTGTAATATTTACAAATTCAGTTCTTGATCCTGTTTTGACATTGATAGTTTTTATCATTGCTCCCTCCTGAAATACCTAACATACTATAAAAGCCTGGATTTACATTTACAAATAAGGTGCCGGGGGGGCAAGGTTTCGAGGGTACCGATGAAAGGTGAAAAGAGTAAAGAATTATGTATTAAATCCAAAAGTTTTATTCTGTTATTATGGAACAATCTTTTTCCTTGCCCCCTCTTATGAATCGTCTATCAGGTTAAACAGGGTATCATAAAAATCATTGTCTATGGAAAATTCTATCCTCAGGGCAGACAGATTTTCAGGGATATTGAGTTCTTTCAGTTTTACCATGTCTTTTTCTGTGGTGATGATATCCAGATCCTGCGCTTCTTTTTTTATGTCATCAATATCTTTCTGTTTGTAATGATGATGGTCTCTGAATTTCCTGATTGCAGCAATCCTGGCCCCCGCTGATGTTAATGTGGCCTGAAAATGGGCAGGGTTTGCTATGCCTGAAAATGCATATATATTTCTGCCGTGAAGGGAATTGATTTCTCTCAGGTTTCCCGAAGCACCAACCAGTCCTGACGGCCTGTGGGATGCATTGAATATTGGGGCCTCCTGATTGTATTTACGTATTGTCCGGGTTATTTCCGTAACAGCACCTTTTTCAGCAATATCGGCTTTTGTGATTACCATAATGTGCCCCCGTTTCATTTCTGCAAGGGGTTCTCTCAGTATTCCCTCGGGAAAGAGTTTATTATTGCCGAAAGGATTGGTCCCATCAACGAGAATGACATCTACATCTCTGTGGAGTTTCCAGTGCTGGAAACCGTCATCAAGAACAAAAAGGGTAGGGCCGTGAAGATTGACAATGGCAAGCCGGGCATTGTCGATTGCAGCAATACCGGCCCTGAACCGGTCTTTCCCTTTGACGATGGTCACTCCCCTCAGGGTCTCTGCCATGAGACAGGCTTCGTCGCCTGCTTCAACGGGACCAAGGAGGGGCTGTCCCCCCCGGCTTACAAAACTTATATCTTTTGCCTTCCCCTTATATCCCCGTGTCAGGATACAGGCGTTGCGTCCTCTTTTCTTTGCTTCACGTGCAACGGCAATGACCGCCGGTGTCTTTCCTGTCCCCCCCAGGGTGAGATTTCCGATGCTGATGACCGGCGCGGGAAGCTTTTCAGGGTTTCCGGAGAGAAACCTTTTGCAGGACAGTCCAAGTCCATAGAGTACACTAAACAGTCCCAAGGTAACCTCTCATGAGCTCAACGGCCTTTTTTACAGCGCCGGAATTTTTTTCTAAAAGTTCTTTGGCATTGACACCCATACGTTCCGCTTTCTCTTCATTCGTCAGGAGGTCAACGAGTGACCTTTCAATATCTCCGGCATTTCGTGCTTCAACGGCTGCTGATTTCAGGAGGAACTCTTTTGCAATAGGAAAGTTTTCCATATGAGGACCGAAGAGCATCGGCTTTGACCAGTAGGCAGGCTCCAGAAGGTTGTGGCCTCCTGAAGGCACAAGGCTTCCCCCGATGAATGCTGCTGTTGCCTTTGAAAAAACCCGTGACAGCTCCCCGATCGTGTCAAGAAGGATGACGTCCGGAATTCCGTTATGTCTGTTTTTTGTTTCAGCTGAGAGCTGAGAGCTGAGAGCTGACGGCGTATCCATTTCTGAACGTCGTATGTAGTTCATATTTCTGCTCCTGATCAGCTCTGCGACTTCGTTAAATCTTTCAGGGTGCCGTGGTGCGAGTATCAGTTTCAGGTCTGAAGCCTTTCTCCTGACAGAATCATATGCATCGAGGATTATTTGCTCTTCCCCTTTGTGCGTGCTCGCGGCAAGGAAGATCCTGCTGCTCACGTGAGAAAGCCATTCCGGCGCCGCTGCTTCATTGAAGTCCATATCGCACTTAAAATTGCCCATTACTCCCACTTTGTGCGCTTCTGCTCCGAGAGAAACTATCCTGTCGGCATACACCTTTTCCTGCATATACAGGAAATCTACAGAGGACAATATCTTTTTGGTGAAAAATCTTATTTTCCGGTAGCCCTTGAAGGAATTGTCCGATATCCTTCCGTTCAGGATCACGATACGGGAGCCTGAAGTTTTCAGTTCATGGAACAGGGCAGGCCACAATTCTGTTTCAATCGTTGCAAACACGGCTGGTTTTAAATACTTTACAACTCTCTTCACACAGAAAAATATGTCCAGCGGCATATAGAGGATTCTGTCAGCTTCAGGAAACTTTTCCCGGGCAACCTTCTGGCCCGTATAGGTGGTTGTTGAAAGTACGATTTTTTTATGGGGGAACTCTTTTTTTATCTTCTTTAAAAAGGGCAGGCTGGCAAGGGTTTCACCGACTGAAACGGTATGGATCCATATATCGGTTTTCTCATAGCGTGACAGACCGAGACGTTCTTTAATAAAGGCAGCCCTGTCCTGGGGCCCTTTTTTTGTGAGCAGGACGGGCAGATAAAAGAAAAGGCCCGCAAAGGCAATTATTTTATAGAGCAGCAGCATTTTTAGTGGTCCATGGCTTTCTGTATGATCTGCAGGGCAGTCTCTAACTATTTCTCCCGGGGTGTGGACAGGATGGGAGGCTCACGAACGTGCCCATCCTGCGATCTCTCCTGCAATTGATGCAACCCGGGCAGAGGTTTTTTTCCCCTCCATGATTTCTTTTATTTTTCCCAGTTCGGAAGTCATGGCGTTTCGGTATACATTGTCTTCAAGTATAGTTCTCAACTCTGAAAATAACATGTCTGCATTGGCATCACTTTGCAGAAGTTCCTTTACCACTGCCTTCCCGGACAGGATGTTTACCAGGGAGATGAACCGGACGTTTGTCAGGAACTTCGCAAGGTAAAACGTTGCCGGGGAGATCTTATAATAAACTACCATCGGGATTCCGATAAGTGCTGTTTCCAGGGTGGCAGTTCCGGAAGCAACAGCTGCAGCTTCCGAACAGGCCAGAGCTTCTCTTGTACAGCCGTGCAATACTGTAATATATCCGGGAAGTGCCGCCGGGAACTCAGTTCCTGAAGCAAGGGGCATGAGAATGTGCATGTCCGGGAAAGTATTCCTGATTTTCGCGGCAGTCTGCATAATGATAAACTGATGTTTATACAGTTCGTTCGGTCTGCTGCCGGGAAGCAGGCTGACAGCCTTTTTTTCGGGGTCCAGCCCCAGTCTGATCTTCAGTTCTTCCTTTGATTCATGAATCTGTATGTCTTCAGCTATGGGGTGGCCAACAAACTCACAGGGAAGCCCCGTCTTTTCGTAATATGCAACTTCAAAAGGAAAAAGCACTGCCATCTTGTTCACGAGGTCGGCGATTTTGTTCACCCTCCCCCTTCGCCAGGCCCAGACCTGGGGGCTGACATAGTAAAGTATGGGGATGCCTGCTGCTTTCGCTTTTTTTGCGAGGGCAAGGTTGAAGTCAGGATAGTCAATCAGTATAAGAATGTCGGGTTTTTGATTGATCAGGAAGTCCTTTGCTTTTTTATAGGTGCTCCTGATTTCCCCGACATGCTTAATGACCTCAATAATGCCGATAATGTGGGATATGGGGGCAATCAATGATACCCCCTCTTCTTTCATGCGGGGGCCTCCTATGCCGTATATCTGTACGTCGGGCCATAATCTTCTCAGTTCTCTGCTTAACAGGGCGCCGTACAGCTCGCCTGAGGACTCTCCGGCGCTTATCATTACTTTTCTTGACACCCGATAACATATCATTATTTCAGGGGTTTATTCAAATACGAAAGAAAAAGGCGAGAGGC
>CALZGI010000318.1 GCA_945786855.1 Thermodesulfovibrionia bacterium
AGGGGGACATGATCCGGGCACTCAACGCTTCCCTTGACGGGAGACGAAAAAAAGGCGTGCACATTTAGATATATGCTGATAATGGAATTATTTTACATCGTGAGGTGGGAAGATGACACAGACTAAGATCTTGATTACAGGATCACAGGGGATAATCGGGAAAATATTGACCAGGAATCTTTCCGATGATTTTGATATTTATGGACTGGATATTAAAGATGGAGAGGACAACAGATATTTCAAAGCAGACGTCTCCAGGTATGATGAGCTGGATTCTTTATTTAATGAAATTGGAAGCGTGGATTGCATTATCCATCTTGCCGGCGACCCTCAACCGGATGCGGCATGGGAATCAGTGCTTAAAAATAATATCACAGGCACGAGAAACATATATGAATGCGCAAGACAGCATTCAGTTAAGAAGGTGATATTTGCCAGCTCAAACCTTGTTACCAGTGGATATATCGGATTCCCTCAGCCGGTAAAGAAAGAAGCGGGGATGTCCAAAATTACCGTGTGCCAGCCTATCAGGCCTGACAGTGATTATGGCTCAAGCAAGGCTTTCGGCGAAAGTGTCGCCCGTCAGTATTTTGAGCTTTATGGTATCCAGTCCATATGTTTGAGGATTGGATGGGTCATCGAAAATGATGATCCGACCATAGATAAAGTAGCTCCGAACGTATGGCTCAGCCACAGAGATCTGCTTCATCTCATAAGAAGGAGTATCCTATCAGACATACCATTTGGAATCTATTACGGTGTTTCAAACAACAGAGTAAATTTCTGGGACATATCCAATGCAAAAAGAGAGCTGGGATACAGGCCGGAGGATGATGCATATTCTCTGATACACGAACCCGTTTCGCTTATGGCCATAGTCAAGAGGATCAGAAAAAAGTGCATGTATTATCTCGGCAGGAAAACTATTGCACCCTGACCTTTGACTTACGGAGCAGAAAAATATAATGAAAGAAAACAGTTTCATCAGTGTTATTATTCCGGTTTATAATGCAGAGCGATATTTGAGTGAAGCGATTGAAAGCGTTTTAGTACAAGAAGTCAAACCATTAGAAATCATCGTTGTAGACGATGGCTCTACAGATAAAAGTGCAGAAATTATCAAACGATTTAAAGGTGATGTTTATTATCAAAGCCAGGAAAATAAGGGAGCGGCTTCGGCAAGAAACCTCGGGGTAGATCTGACGAAAGGTTCATTACTTGCTTTTTTAGATGCCGATGATCTCTGGGTGTCTGATAAACTGGAGCTGCAGATAAAAGCCCTTGAAGAAGATTCCGGACTGGAAATGGTCTTTGGAAATGTGGAGCAATTCATCAGCCCTGAGTTAGATGATGAGCATAGAAAGAGATTAAGAACGGATCTTGGTAAAATGCCCGGATATCATGTTGGGACTATGCTTGTCAAAAAAAGCTCTTTTCAGCAAATCGGACCGTTTAACGAGAATTTAGAATTGGCTGAGTTTGTCGACTGGTTTATTCGCGCAAAGGAAATGAAAGTGCATTATAAAATGCTACCCGATGTCGTAATGATGCGACGAATTCATACCACCAATCAGGGCTTGTATAAACAGCAGCACAGGAAGGCATATACGAGTGTGCTGAAAGCTGCATTAGACCGACGGCGTGCCAAAAACATACACCAGTAAACATTCACTGTGAATTCTGTGATAAGTACATAGTGAAAGCTGTTCTGAAAAGAAAAATATCATATTAACAGAAGGCGAGATGTATTCGAGAATGAGATATAGAAGAAGGCTTAACAAACTGCATTCAGTTCCTTAAGAGAACCAGGTGCGATTGAATCGGCACCACTTCAGTATAAGAATTCAGCGTACCCTGCCTCCAGCTATTTTTTAAAATTCACAACAGGTTCAATTATAACACTTGACTCAGGTCTATCTATACAAACTTATAGATCAATATTCTGAACATGGGGAAGTAGAAAAAACAACAAATGGATAAAATACGTTACGGAATAATCGGGATAAAGGGTACTGGCCGTTACCACATTCAATTTGCCAACAAAATTGAACATATAGAATTGACAGCGCTGTCTGATACGGATGAAGCTTTCCTGAATGATAGATCGAAAGAATTAGGAGTGCAGGCATTCAGAGATTACCGGGACATGCTTGCGGGAGGTATTGTTGATGCTGTTTCTGTTGTCACCCCGTCACATCTTCATTATGAAATGGGCATGAACTGTCTTCAGGCGGGTATACATGTTCTAATGGAGAAGCCGTTGGCCACACGATTGTCCGATGCTGAGACAATGGTGAAACTGGCGAAGGACAATAAATTAAAACTTGCAGTCATGCACCAGTACCGGACATACCGTGCCTCGCAAATTCTCAAGGAGGTGATTGAAAGTGGTTTGGTCGGGAGGGTGTTGCGGGTACTATGGACCTGGCATGAATTCAGGCCTGAAAGTTATTTCGAGAGAGACATGTGGCGCACAACGTGGAAACATGCCGGCGGCGGCATTACGGTTTATCAAAATATTCATGATCTCGATCTGCTTTGCTGGCTCATTGGCAGGCCGGTCACAGTGAGTGCTCTGATTGCAAATCAACTGCACAATAATGAACTTGAGGATACAGTATCAGCTAATATTATTTTTGAAAATGGCGCGATTGCAACCTTCCAGTCTTCCATTAATCAGCCAAAAGGGTACAGTGTCCGACAGATAGCCGGAGAGAAAGGCATAGTTGTTATTCAGGATGCAAAAAGCCTGATACAGGATGAGACAGATGAGATCCTGTTCGGCAAATATGAAGATTCACTGAATCACATGGCATCGAACTACAAAGATAGCCACAGGCAACCGGAAATATCGTGGCAGGCCTATAAACTCCCTGAAACCTTTCCTGGTAAGACCCCTCCGCCGCCGCGTCATAAATTCGTACGGTTGGCAAAAAGGATCATAAGACGCTTGTACCATACGAATCCGAAAATGGATTCTAACGGGCCACACATAACCGGATGGCCGACAGATTGGAAAGAACCCATAGGTCAATGGAGTGTAATGATCGATTTTACTGATTCAATTATTTATGATCGTGAACCGTTGACGTCTGCAGAAAATACACTTCCCGCGCTGGAACTGGCAAATGGAATTATTTTGTCCGCTCTGCGAAAAAAAACGGTAGATTTTCCCATTGACAGAGACGAGTATGATGAATTATTCAATGAATTAATGAATGGCAAAATCAGAGTGCCTCATAAAAGATGAGCATATGATGTTAAAACAAAAATCCACAGGACCTATAAAAGGCATTCACTGGCAGATTACTGATACCTGTAATTATCAATGTGAATATTGTATTGACCGCCAGCTTAACAGGAAAAGCTTTCGTAGCGGATTTTCAGATCAAATAACAATAAGCAAGGTCCTGGATGCTATCCGCCAGCTTCCCGGAAGTTGGCAGATTAAATTTGGAAATAATGAGTCAACATTGCATCCACAATTTCTTGATATATGTAAAGAGATAAGCAATTCCCGACATACAATTTGTTTAGCAACAAATTTTTCTTCTTCGAGAAATAAACTCAAAAAGCTGATAGATATTTGTGGTGTAAAATTAGATTTTGTAACTGCAAGTTTGCATTTAAGTCAGACAGATGTTGAAGAGTTCATAGAAAAGTCAATATGGTTTAATACGGTGAAAAATTCTCATACAGAATTTATCGTGACCAATGTAATGACAAAAGAGAATTTTGACAAACTGACGCTCATAAGGAATAAATTGGATAAACAGGGAATTGAATTCAGGTTCCAGATACTGAAGGATAAAGGCAAATATGTTACCTACCCTGAGGAGATAGAAAAATACATTGAAGACAAACTATCGGCAAACCAGGAACTTCTCAGAAGTAAATCGTTTTTCGGTAAAGAATGCTATACCGGAAACCTGTACTTTGTGATTGATCTGAATGGGAATGCTTATCGATGTTATAGAATGATGAAGGACGGCTATCTCGGAAACATAGTAAAAGGCACCTTTGCAAGATATAGTGAACCGACTCCATGCCTGGCATTGAAATGTGCCTGTGCACTTGCTGTAGACAACAACCTTGTCCTTTTCAGAGAGAGAAGGAATATTGCCAGGATAACTAAATACTTATCCCATAGCCACGTTTTTGATATGAAACTTCGCAAAAGAACTATTAAAAGGTTTATTAATCAGTAATCATATAGTCTCTATTAAACCCGGATCACATGCATGTTATAACCTCATATCAGCTCCCCGTAAAATAAAAAAATGATTTGACGTCAGATCGGCAAGGTAGCTGCAATATTAAGATATTGTTTTCTCAAGCACAGCAGGGGAGGGAACCTTTTCCGAGGAACTCACCTATGAATAAAAGACACCATGTGCATCAACGGGCGCTTAATCGTTCCCTCGAACATCTTGCAATAGAACTGTCGACCCACTGCAACCTCTCCTGCAGGATGTGCGGCGAGTGGAAGCGTCGTGAGCCTGAGATGGATTACACTAAAATCATTTCACTTCTGGGTGAAGCGCGAACTCTCGGTGCTAAGAGGTTCAGTGCATGGGGCACCGATCCATTCATCCGTAAAGATACGGCTGATATCCTGTCCTATGCCGAAGAAATTGGATTTAAGGATATGTATGCCATATCCAATGGTCTTCTTCTAAATGACAGGAAGATACTTGACAAACTGGAAAAGCTCAGGACGCTGATCATTGTTGTCTCGCTGGACGGCCCGAAAGAAGTACATGATGATCTTCGAGGCAGGGGTGTATTCGACAGGGCGGTAGAAACCCTGAGAGAACTGCACAATAGAGGTATCACGTCCAGCATATCCTCCGTAATTATGCGGCAGACACTTGATCACTTGACTGAAATAGTTGACCTCGCTGTTTCTCTGAAAATACCGGTAATCTCAATGCAGCCCTATCAGCGTGAAATTTCCGGCCTTAATAATAATCATGAAGAATTCGAATTCAGGCCGGAAGAAGAAAGGGCTGTCAGAAAAAAATTGAAACTTCTCATGCGTTACGCTGAAAAAAGAAAAATTCTGATACACACCGCGAGCATGATGAAGTACGTACCGCCCTATATCACGAGGGGAATCAGTTTTATTCCTCCCAACGGTTGTCATGTGCCGTCCAGGGTGCTCAGGGTGGACAGCTCAGGAAATTGCTATCCCTGTAGAGTCATGAGGATACGCATGAAACAGGCAAGCATTGGCAACGTATATAAAAAATCCCTTGAGGATTTATGGCATAATCGAATTCACCGGGAAATAAACCTTTTAGCACTCAACAGGAAATGTCCAGCCTGCCTCGGTGGAGGAAGTGATGTGGAAAGCTATAACGCTATTGGTAATAAACTTTGGCCATTAAAATATTTTGCGCCGGTAATCAACCGATTAATCCGGCGTTGATTGTATTCATTATTAACATCCTGGTCAGCGTCGGAGCGCCTCAGAAAAGATAAATATATGCTATCGAGAATAATGACAAAGATAAAAGATGTGTATGGAAAAAGAAACGGGCTGCAGAAATTCGCTCTTAAACCAAAATCGGATACATTTTATAACCTCATATCACGTCGTACTAAAATACAAAGGTTGGCCACGGGTTTTATCTTTACCGAAGGCCCGGTCTGGATTGAGCAGGAACAATGCCTGCTTTTCAGCGATATCCCGGACAATAAAATATGGAAACTGGCGAGTGACGGGACGCTTAGTATATTTAGAGAACCGAGCGGCAATTCCAACGGAATGACGTTTGACAGGCAGGGGCGTCTCATCGTATGTGAGCACAGTAACCGGCGCGTTACCAGGACGGAACCGGATGGCTCCATTACAATTATGGCTGACACATATAATAACCTGAGGCTCAACAGCCCGAATGATGTAGTCGTCAAGAGTGACGGGGCGATCTATTTCACCGACCCTCCCTATGGAATTCAACCGGAAGACCAGGAGCAGCCGGTACAGGGAGTATATCGAATTTCACCGGACGGCGCTGATATCAGTCTGGTCGCAGATACCTTGGACCGGCCGAATGGTCTGGCGTTTTCACCGGATGAAGAAAAACTCTATGTCGACAACTCGGAAAATGATCGCCATATTCGCATGTTTGATGTAAATGAAGACGGAACATTAAGCAAAGGCGCCGTTTTTTGTGACATGAATATTGATATTCAGGACCACCCTGACGGGATGAAGCTGGACCAATCCGGCACCATGTATTGCACCGGCCCCGGAGGCATTTGGGTCATAGATAAACAGGGTAATCATCTTGGAACTGTCGTTACCCCGGAGCAGCCTGCAAATTGTGCGTGGGGAGATGATGACTACAAAGGCCTCTACATTACTGCAACTTCATCTATTTATAAGATCAGAGTAACGACTCCGGGTAAGTAACAATATTTCCCTACACAGGAGACTCCATGGGAAAAGCGATCAGGACATTCAGAAAAAAATGCTTCAAAGGGATTGCCCTATGCTTTAAGACAGTTTACATTCTACGCCGGGCAAAGTATCGCATAATGAAGAGCCGAGAGAAAAAGCTGAACTATGACTTGTTAATGCTTAGTGAATCTTCCGTATGTTAACCTGGTTAAAGAAAATAACAGGATCGCCGGAAGCCTCTAGTCATTTCGTAGTAAAAGAACAGTCCTTTTACGACCTCATTTCTGCAGATGCAGTTATAGAACGCGTGGCCAATGGTTTCCAGTTTACCGAAGGCCCGGTCTGGTTTGCTGAAGATAAATATCTGCTTTTCAGCGACATTCCCGGGGACAAAATTCTGAA
>CALZGI010000319.1 GCA_945786855.1 Thermodesulfovibrionia bacterium
CCTGACACTGCCAGATCAATAATCTCCTCACTGCCGCCCTTTGTCAAAACAGTAGGAGTTTTTGTTGACAGACAGGTTCAGGACCTCGAAAAAATATCAGCTCATACAAGGCTGGACCTTGTTCAGCTTCACGGATCTGAACCCCCGGAATCCTGCACTATGAGCAGGAAAGTCATTAAGGCCATTCGGGTGAAAGACATTACAGACCTCGAAATATTGAACCGGTACAATGCTGCCTCGGCATTTCTCCTTGACACATACGCTCCTGATGTCATGGGAGGCACAGGACATGTCTTTAACTGGGAAATCGCGGTGGAAGCCAAAAAAATCGGAAGGATAATCCTTGCAGGAGGATTGAAGCCCGAGAATATCGAAGAAGCGATAAAAGTGGTCCAGCCCTACGGAGTTGACGTTTCTTCCGGTGTTGAAGGCAGCAAAAAAGGGAAAAAGGATCATAAAAAGCTGAGATTATTTATTGAAAGAGCGCGAAATGCTGCATTAAAGTACAATTTATGATTGCACTCCCATCCCCTTCAGATGTCTCATCATCCAGGGGAACTGCACTTCAGAGATCTGCAATCGAATATATACTGGATCTGCCCTTTATAGATAACAACAAAGTGCGGCTTTTGAGGAACGGCCGGGAAACCTTTCGAGCAATTGTTGATCTGATTTTATCAGCCCGTCATATCATCTGCATTGAATTCTACATCTTCAAAGACGATGAAACGGGGAAAGAGCTGGCGGAATTGCTGAAAGAAAAATCCCGTCATGGAATTAAAGTCTATCTGCTCTATGATCATTTCGGTTCCTTTCTTACGTCCCGCCGCTTTTGGTCAGACCTGAAAAAATCGGGAATAAAGGTGAGAATTTCTAATCCATTCAAATGGTCTGCTCCGCAGGGATATATTTATCGAAACCATAAAAAGCTGCTCATAATTGATGGCTCAAAGGCAATCACAGGCGGTTTTAATATTGCGGATGAATACCACGGCCACTTCAAAAAAAAGGCGGAAATTTGGCGGGATACAGGGATATATCTCGAAGGCCCTGTAGCCTCTGCCCTGCTCAACATCTTCAGGAAAAGCTGGTCTACCTGGAAGGGTGAACGTATAACATGCGCCACTGAAAGCAGAATTTTCGACCGGGGCGTGCCGGTCATTCCAATCTTTGCAAATTCCGGCAGGGCAAGGAGAAAAATGAGGAAGCTTCTCATTTACAGCATAAAAAATGCAAAGGAGAACATCCTTCTGACAACTGCCTATTTCATACCCAGTAAAAGGGTATTCCGGGCCCTGATTGGTGCAGCTTCAAAAGGGGTCCACATAAAGCTCCTTCTCCCGGCTCAAAGTGATGTGCTTCCCGTTTTTTACGCCGGGAGAAATTACTATGAAAAATTACTGAAAGCAGGGGTCGAAATATATAATTACGAAGAATCTGTCCTGCACGCAAAAACAATGGTATTTGACGGATGCTGGAGCATAATCGGATCTGCAAACCTCGATCTCCAGTCCTGGAGGAGAAACGATGAAAGCAATGTGGGAATCCTGAACAGGGGGTTCAGCATGGGTATGACAGAGACTTTTCAGAATGACCTGAAAAATTCATTCAAGGTTGATCTGGACTCATGGAGGAGGCGCCCTTTATTCCGGAAATTTCTTGAAAAGTTTTTCTACCTGATGATGAAGAAATTGTAACGTATCTTCATCAGGATACCCTCATCGTTCTATACGTGATTGTCAGCAGGAGAAAAATCAATTATACTTTTATTCATCAGACGATACCATGTACATGAATGGACGCAAAAAAATGAAAAGGTTCATCACGTTCGGCATTATTGTATTCATCGGAGCGGTGCCTTTGAAGATGAAATGGGAAAAGTATTTCATGGGGTCGGATCTTCCTCCGGGATAAAAAACTTTTCGCTCCTCCGTTCGACAGCTGATAACAGGGCACGGAACGATGTTGCAAAAACCTTCCAGTACTACTCTTCCTCGCTCATGAAAGATTATTCTGCATCGACAGTTGCAGGAAATCTGGATACAACATCGGATGAACAAAATGTCGAACGGGCCATTAAAACGGTCACCGCAAAGACCCTCTCGGGGGTGGAAATTGTTGACCACTGGCAGCACCCCTCAACAGGTGAATTTTTCTCGCTGGCCAGAGTTGACCTCTCATCATTCAAAGACAATTTTGACAATATACAGAGCCTCGACAGTAACGTGAAAGAATATATCAAGGAAAACGCTGACCGTCTGCATAAAGAACTCGAGATGGAAGAATCGAAAAGACAGTGAGCGCATACTTCACTGTCATTGACCTGTCTTTAACGGGCGAGAGGGTCAAAAGTTGATAAAAAATCTCCGGAATATTCCACCCCCGTCGAATCAGGGAATTTCATCAGGTATATTAAGAAGAGGAAATCTCTTTATGGCGATATGTGAAAGAAGGAACAACTGTGCACCCCCCTTTAATCTTTCTCAGGTTTAAGGTAAAATTACAGGTCAGTCACAAAGACATTACCCCAATGGAAGGCACATAAGAAATGATTAACGTCGGAGTTGTCGGTGCAGGTTCAATCGGAATTCATCATGCCAGAATTTTTTCTGAACTCGATGATGTAAACCTCGTTGGTATTGTGGACACTGATTCAGCACGGAGAGACGAAATAGCTTCGAAATATAAGTGTCAGCCCTTCAGCAGTCATAAAGACATCATGAACTCTGTTGATGCGGTCAGCATTGCTGTTCCCACTACCCTTCATTATGAAGTGGGCATGGATTTTATCAGCCATAATAAAAACATCCTTGTTGAAAAACCGGTCACCACAACCCTGGCACAGGCTGATAAGCTGATATCCGAGGCTGACAGGAGAAACCTTGTATTTCAGGTAGGTCACCTGGAACGATTTAATGCCGGGGTGTCCATGGTAAGCTCCATGGTCGACAAGCCGAAGTTCATAGAATCCCAGCGCCTTTCACCATTTCTCGGGAGAGGGATTGACGTCGATGTAACACTTGACTTAATGATACATGACATAGATATAATACTGAGTTTGGTCAAATCAGATATCGTTGACCTTCGTGCAACGGGAGCGTGTGTCCTGACGGAAAATATAGATATTGCACATGCATGGATTGAATTTGAAAACGGCTGCATAGCCGAAGCAGTATCAAGCAGGATAGCACGTGGAAAGAAAAGAAGGCTTAAGGTCTTTCAGCATAATGCCTATCTGGACCTTGACTACCAGAACCAGGAAATAACATGTTATGCAAGGACAGATGGTGCAGTTGGCAAAGAAATCCGAAAACCTGAGGAAAAGGAGCCTCTCAAGGAGCAGCTCATCTCTTTCATACACTGCATAAAAAACGGGACTCAACCTGTTGTATCAGGACATGAAGGGAAGGAAGCCCTGAAAGTAGCTCTGAAAATATCAGGATTAGTGAGTGATCGCGGGCTTGCCCTCTGAAACAAATACTATGAGCAAAACATCAATAAACACTGCAATTATACCGATGCTGGACCTGAAGGCACAGCATGAACCGATAAAAGAGGAAATAAAAACCGCTCTCAAGGAGATACTTGACAGCGGGCGCTTCATACTGGGCAATAATGTCTCTTCATTTGAACAGGAAGTTGCAGCATATCATGGAGTGAAGAATGCCGTAGGACTGGCCTCCGGAACAGATGCGCTCTACCTTTCTCTCAAGGCACTTGACATAAAAGAGGGAGACGAAGTTATTACGACGCCCTTTACGTTCATAGCATCGGCAGAGTCAATTACCTATGTCGGGGCGACTCCGGTATTTGCCGACATAGATGAGAACACCTTAAACATCGATCCTGCAAAAATAGAGGAAAAGATTACGAGCAAAACCCGCGCCATCGTTGTGGTCCACCTCTTCGGCCAGCCGGCAGACATGGATGAGATAATGGCAATCTCACACAAGTACGGATTGAAAGTCATCGAAGACAGTGCACAGGCTTTTGGTGCCAAATATAACGATACCCCCATCGGCAGCATTGGTGATGCAGGCTGTTTCAGTTTTTATCCAAGCAAGAACCTGGGAGCATACGGTGACGGCGGAATGATGATAACCAATAATCCAGAAGTTTCCGGGAAAGTCAGCCTTCTCAGAAATCATGGGACTGTAGGTCCCTACGAGCATGAATTTATTGGCTATAACAGCAGGCTTGATGAAATCCAGGCGGCTATTCTCAGAATAAAATTGCGCCATATTGATACATACAACCGGAAACGACGGGAAATTGCGGCTCTTTACACCTCTCTTCTTGCAGGCGCCGTAAAATGTCCTGTTGAATTGCCGGACAGGTACCATGTTTATCATCAGTACACTTTACTGACGCCAAGAAGATCAGACGTGAACAAAGCATTAGCAGAGAGAGGCATTTCGTCTGTAGTATACTACCCTGCGCCGCTGCACTACCAGAAGGCCTTTGAGTACCTTGGCTGTAAAGCCGGAGATTTTCCACAAAGCGAAACAGCTGCCAAAGAAGTCCTCTCACTCCCTATTTATCCTGAGCTTGAGCTGGAAAAAGCCCGGATGATTGCTGAAGTTATACTGAAAGCGCTGGGAAGATGATAGTCCGGGTTGAGATCCCCCTTTTTACCCTCCACCATACACGAACCATCAAGCATTTATTACCAGCAGCCGTTGCTTAAAAAGAAATTTTGGAAAATACTCCAGAACGTGAAAAGTTTGGGATAAGCCTGAACACCCCGGTTCCCGCTCATGAAAAACTACATGGGGCCTATCGCTTAACCTTTATAACCTGGCCGATATCCAGACGGGTAGTTCTCATGTCGTTGATCCGCTTCAGCGTCTCGGTCTTCGTTTTGAATCTCCGGGCGATAAGCCAAAGGGAGTCGCCCTTTTTCACGCGGTATTTCCCGCCTGGGAGGAGTTTTGCATTTGACGATGCATAGTTTTGACCAGCGGCACTGCCTGACAAAGGTATTTTCAGCTTCTGGCCCACCCTTATAAGATGTTTTTTACCGATCTTATTTGTCTTCGCTATACTGCTTACCTTTGCTCGATACCTGAGAGCAATAAGTGAAAGCGTTTCCCCTTTTCTTACCCGGTGAAAGACATAGGGACTTTTTGGGGGAGACCACTTAGGGATTTCATTCATGTGAGCAAGAAGCACATTCCCCCGGCCCAACGGTACTTTTAAAGAATATTGTGTGGGTGGTGTGGCCTTCCGGCGGAGTTCCGAATTGAGGGCCGTCAGATCCTTTAACGAAACTCCAATTGATTTTCCAACTGCCTTTAGCTGGACAGGCTTGTTAATTGTCAATTCCTCGTACTCAATAGGGCTCTGTGCACCTTCCAGAATCAGACCGTACTTTGCAGGGTCTTTCAGGATATGCAGGGTAGCCAGGAACCTCGGGACATACCGTGCTGTCTCACGCGGCAGCTGAGTATAAAGATCCCAGAAATTATCAAGATAATTAATATTCTGGTTTCGTATCTTTTTCAGAACCCTTCCTTCACCACAGTTGTACCCTGCGAGAACTGTTGTCCAGTCTCCGAATATCTGGTGCAGTTCTTTCAGATAAGCGATTGCTGCATCGGTTGACTTTTCAGGATTAAGACGCTCATCAACCCAGGTATCCCTCTTTAAACCAAATTTATATCCAGTGGAAGGAATGAACTGCCAGAGCCCCAGCGCGCGAGCGCGTGACAGGGCATTGACCTTAAACCCGCTTTCAATAAGGGGAAGCCATGCGAGTTCCTCAGGCAGTCCGGCCTCTTTCAGTGCCTTCAGAATGTACGGCATATACCTGCCTGAGCGTTTATATGACTGGATAAAAAAGTTCCGCTCCGGACCTTTAAACCGATTTATTTCTTTTTGTACATGTTCATTCAGTGTTAAGGGGATTTCATTATGATTCCCTTTCACTGTTGTATAGCGAGATGCATATATCTCCAGAATCCTCCTGGAGATCATGAACCGCAAATCCTCCTTCTGCTGAATAAGGTCTGCATTGCTGTACGTGTCGACTTCTACAACCAGGCTGTATGCTTCATCAAGTGTTGCAATAGCCTTTTCAAAGTTCCCTTCAGACCAGTACTCCTGAGACGCGTTGATGAAATCCATTGCACTATCAAGAAGGTTCTGCCCTTTTTCTTCGTTGGTAAATTTTGGTTCCCCGTCAGTACCACTGTCAGCAGGAATACCCTCTCCACCCTTCTCTGCAAAAAACTTTCCTCCCAGTGTAGACTGAACTGTATCGCTGTTACAATCATCGTTATCCGGACAGATATCATCCTCAAGAGCCTCTCCCAAGACCTCAACCTCGTAAAGATCATCTTCAACAAATCCTTCATGATCGTTCACAATGAAGTCGGAGGCAGAGTCATTGAATCTATTGTCCGTTCGGTTTACGTTTTGCGGGTTTGAGAGACTGCAGCTGAAAGAAAAAAAGATGAAAAACAAAGTGAAAAGTTCAGTTAATTTAATTCTCATAAATTATTCATTGCTTTGGCAATATTGTTTACAACGTTTAACTATAGCAGATTATTGCCCCAAAAGGGAATTACTACTTTAACGTATCGCACCTCAGAATTGCCGGCAAACTCCTTTTATATATAAATCGGACATCACACGCATAACCTTGAGCAAATTGCGTTCCAGCTCATCTCACATTTTCAACGTCCTGAAAAACAGGATAAAGAGCTTTATGGGAATAAACACGCTGTCAGGATTTGCTGTCATTGTTCTGACATATGTCAATCTGCGCTTCCGCGTAAACGCGCAATAAATTCATATCAGGCAGGAGAAGTTACGGCAGAGCACAGGCCGCTATCACAGAGTTTACTAAAAGCCCTGATTTATATAAAATAGACGGGTTATGGAGACATTAAAAGGCAAAGTAGTATTAATAACCGGCAGTTCAAGGGGCATCGGAAAGGCAGCAGCAAAGAAATTCGCCCTGGCCGGTGCAGATATTGTCGTGAATTATCGAAAGCCTGGAGGCTCTTCTCAGGCCCAGGCAGAAGAGCTATGTGACAACATAAGGGAAATGGGACGCCGGACCTTCATGATCCAGGCTGACATTTCACAAAAAGAATCGGTGAAGACTCTGTTCAGTGAAGTAAAACGTGAAGCAGGAAAACTGGATTACCTCATTCTCAACGCAGCAAAAGCCCCATTCAAGCCGATTGAGAAATTATTTGAGAGAGAACTGAGACAGCTGGTTGAAACAAATTACCTGGGCAACATTTTCTGCATTCAGGCAGCACTTCCCCTGCTGAAACAGACAGAAGGGAAAATCGTTTTCATATCAAGCCTCGGCAGCCGCTTTTATAATCCCGCTTATCCCCTGGGAAGCATGAAGGCAGCCATGGAATCAGTTATACGGGATTGTGCAGAAAGCCTGAGAGGAGAAAAAATATCTGTCAATGCCGTTTGCGGAGGTATTGTCAAGACTGACTCTTTTAAAGTGCTGAGGCAGTATTGGGATGATATAGACAAGCTCCCCGACAACCTGTTTGTTGAGCCTGATGAAATAGCTGATGTGGCATTGTTTCTGTGCAGCGAAGCAGGCAGAGGCATTACGGGGCAGACAATTGTCGTAGATAGAGGCCTGAGTAACGCCATATGCAGAACCCCGGGGGATTAGTCACTGTTCATCAGTCATTGAGGTCAGGAATTCGGGCAATGAATAATGAATTGAGACACAGAGGACATACGGTCTTTCTTTATACATATGAATGCAAAAAATAAAGGGAACACAGAATACAAGGAGGCAGGATGAGTCAAAATCTTATTACAGAAGAAAAAGTATATGAAGAGCTGAAAAAAGCTATCGTCGAGACACTGAGGGTAGATGAGAGTTCAATAACGCCTGAAAGTTCATTAATTAATGACCTGGGCGCAGAGTCTCTCGATTTTCTTGATATAAACTACCGGCTCGAACAGGCTTTTGGAATGAAAATGGCCCGTCACTTTGTGCTCGAGCATATAGAAGAAATGTTCGGTGAGGGAACCGCCCTTGATGAAGAAGGGCAGCTGACTGAAAAAGCAATTGAACTGCTGAAAATCCGTTTTGGTGACAACATGGCTGAATTAAAGGCAGGCATGGATATGGATGAAATTCCGGCCATGGTTACTGTTCAGTCAATGGCACAGGGAGTCATGGACATTCTCAGCAGCCTTCCCGAAAAATGCCCGAAATGCGGGAATTCAGCATGGAAGTCTGATGACGGGGCTAAAGTAGCCTGCGGATCATGCGGTGAAAGCGCTGCCTACGCAAACGGTGATGATCTTACGAAAGCGTGGCTCACCACGGTACAGGAAGAAAAAAACATCTTTTAAATTAACCGGGCCTGAATCAAAAGTCTATTTATCAATTATCCGGATTCATCATGTCTATAGAATCATCAAAAAGGAGAGTCGTCATTACCGGTTACGGGATGATAACTCCATCAGGGAAAAATACTGAAGACACCTTTCGCAACTGTTGTAAAGGGATGTCAGGCATTGACTATATCAAGTCCTTCGACACAACTGGGCTTCCCTGCCGGATAGCAGGTGAAGTGGAGAATGAATGGATCAGAGAGTTTGAAAGCAGGACAAATCAGAGACTGAGAAAGTTTTCATCACGGGGCCTCAGGCTAATGAGAATAGCAGCCGCTGAAGCAGCAGAACAGGCTATGCTTGACATGATCGAAAACCGCGACAGTATCGGGGTCTCACTCGGTTCACACGGCGATAACCCGGCAGTAGAGGACATGAAGTTCCTTCTCCGGTTTTATGAGGAAGAAGGCATCTGGGACATGAAAAACCTTCTCGGGACCGGAGGGTACCCGTTTCTGAATTTTTTCAAGCGAAAGGCAGATGCAGCAACATCAGTTCTCTCCACATCTTTTAATTGTAAAGGTCCCTCTCTGTCAATCGTGTCTGCCTGTGCAGCAGGATCGCAGGCAATCGGGGAGGCGGCAAGCCTTATCCAGGACAGAAAATGCGATGTGATGATTGCAGGGGGCTGCGAAGCTACAGTAAATTTTTCCGGCATGACCGGCTTTATTCTCCTAAAAGCACTGTGCGAAAAATATTCCGAACCCTGGAAAGCATCGAGACCCTTCGACAGGAAGAGAAGCGGGTTTGTCATGTCTGAAGGCGCAGGAGCAGTCATTCTCGAAGAACTCGAGCATGCAAAAGCACGGGGAGCAAAAATACTGGGGGAACTCAAGGGATACGGTTCTTCTGCAGACGCATACCGGATTACAGATACCCACCCGAAAGGACTCGGCGCAATTATCGCGATAAAAGCTGCCCTCGACGATGCAGGGATCAGCGCCGATGATATTGATTACATCAACGCACACGGCACATCAACCACGCAGAATGATTTAACGGAAACACGGGCAATCAAAGAAGTATTCGGAGAGAGGGCAAAGAGCATCCCCGTAAGTTCAAACAAGTCCATGCTCGGTCATACTATAGCAGCGGCAGGTCCGATAGAATGCATTTTATCGCTCAAAGGGATCAGCAGTTCAACTATTTTACCAACCATTAATTATGAATCACGGGACCCTAAATGCAATCTCGACTATGTCCCCAATGAAGCACGGAACAAAGAACATAATATTGTCATTTCAAATTCATTCGGCTTCGGCGGACAGAATGCCTGCCTGTGCATCTGCAGGTATGAAGAATAGAGAAAAATGATCTTTTGGATGTATCACTTAGTAAAAAAGGTCCGGGGAGCGTTTTCCCCGGACCTTTTTTAGCAGTAATTTCTTCTTATTTCTTAATGTCTGTACTTAGCTCTATGTTTCTTAAACTTCTTTTTGTGCTTCTTAAAGTATTTCTTACATCTCTTATTGCATTTAGTCCTTATTTTGTCCGTTCCCGTAAAACTGGTGCCATTGAGGAGTGTCCCCGAAATAGTAATTCTTCTGTCATTTGTCTTCAGTAACTTGATTAATTTTTTTCTGCTGAATTTAACCATAAGGTCACCAGCGCCGTCACCGTCATAGTTTCCGATGCGCCACGGACCGGTCCTGCGTATAGGAGGATCGATAACGTCTCTGCCTATTCCGGAAATTACAACGGAACGAACAGCAATGTCATTCACATTGTACCCGTCAGGGAGTTCAATAAAAGCAGTAACGTATTTCCCTCTGCTTTTCAGGTTTAAACGTTCCGGTTTCATATCAACGACCGCTTCTATTTCCAATGCAAAAGGCATGGCAGATGCAAACCGAAAATCGGCAATAGCAATATCGTCATCATCGGGGTCCTCATCAAATCCGACACTGTCGAAAGGCACATCAGAGATAATCCCTAAAAAATAGTCTTCATTGCCTGAATCAGGCAGTGCACTCAGATCTATTTCCCCTACAGCCAGACCGCCAGAATAAATTGTGAGCCTTTCACCATCAGCAAAGCGGGATTGACGAATCTCGACGCCAAATGCAGTTATTGATGCACCGTCGAGTAATCCCAGGGCCCAGTCATCATCTTCCCAGTTGCCGACATCTCCGACAGAGAGCGCATCTTCGTATCCCTCAACAGCTGCCCCCTGTTCAGTTTCATTAAAAGTAAATCCAGCCTGTTCTCCGCTATCATCGGTCTGGAGGGTCTCTAAAATGAAACTGGCTGTAAGGCCTGTATTATCAGCCTCGAACGTCAACAGGGGGCCAAGCTGGGCATTTATTACAGGAGTTATATTCACCTCTTCTGCCAGTGCGATATTTTCACCCGTTGTTTCGAATACCTCCATATCAGTCACAGCCGCCTCCCATGCCGCCGAATCAGTATAGAACAGAACTCCAGCTCTTACTGTTGAAACACTCACCAGAAAAAATGCCGCACCTATAACAAGCATTAATCCTTTTCTTATCCTGCTTTGATATAATCTCATTATTTATTCCTCCTTTCGTTTTCTGTCATTAAAGACAAATGACTGTATGTATTTGATGCTTCGTCTTTATTTTTGCTCTTTCCTTCACAAAACAATTCATGATTTTGCGATCTATTCGTGGAACGTACACCAGAATAAAGGGATCTGAATGTACGAATATTGCTATGTAATTGCCTGTAATACATAGGTTTTACTCTCTTGTTTGGACAACGAATACGTTATGAGAAATAGTTTAGATACTCTATTTTTACTAAACCCAGACCCATTTGTCAAGATTAAATACACATAAGTTATTTATTTGTTAATTTTTATTACGTTTCTATACTGAAACAAATGGTCTTAATTGCTAATTTAGCACTATTTATCAGGAAGTTTATGGATTTTCAAGGGGAAGGAAGAGTTTTTTAATAATCATTCCAAAACTCAGCGCACATGCTATACAATCATCTTTGCATATGCTCTACCGATGAAATCAGTTACCATGCCTTTAATACAACATATGATTTATGATCAATTATGAAAAAAACATAGACTTGGCTCGCAATAAAAAAGCCCGGAAGAATAAACTCCCGGGCCACCTGGAAAACCATTTCTATTTATCAATGTCTGTACTTGGCTCGATATTTCTTATACTTCTTTTTGTACTTCTTAAAGTATCTCTTACAGCTCTTGTTGCATTTAGTCCTGATTTTGTCTGTGCCCGTAAAGCTGGTACCATTAAGGAGTGTCCCCGCTATAGTAATTCTCCTGTCAGAAGTCTTCAGCAACCTTATTAATTTCTTCCTGCTGAATCTCACCCTAAGGTCACGAACGCCGTCACCGTCGTAGTCCCCGATCCTCCACAAACCGGTCCTGCGGATAGGAGGTTTTATAACATCACTGCGTATTTTGGAAATGACAACAGAGCTCATGTCAATGTCATTCACATCGTATCCGTCAGGCAGTTCAATGTAAGCAGTAACATATTTCCCTCTGCTTCTAAGGTTTAAACGTTCCGGTTTCATATCAACAACCGCGTTTATTATCCATACATCAGGAAGAAGCGATGCAAATCGAAAATCAGCAATAGCAATATCGTCCTCATCGGGGTCTTCATCAAAGCCGATACTGTCGAATGGCACGTCAGAAATGATCCCTAAAAAATAGTCTTCATTGCCTGTATCGGGCAATGCGCTCAGATCTATTTCCCCTACGGCCAGATCGCCAGAATAGATTGTGAGCGTTTCACCAGAAGCAAAGCGGGCTTGTCGAATCTCCACTCCAAATGCTGTCATTGAGGCGCCGTCAAGGAGTTCCAGGGCCCAGTCATCGTCTTCCCAATTGCCGTTATCTCCAACAGAGAGTGCATTTTCGTATCCAGCAAGAGCTGCACCATCTTCGGTTTCATTAAAAGTAAATCCTACCCGCTCCCCTCCTTCTCCAGCCTGAAGGGTCTCCACAATGAAACTTGCTGTGAGGCCTGTTTTATCAGCCTCGAACGTCAGCACGGGCCCTAGTTGGTAGTTTATTGCAGGTATTACGTTCACCTCTTCAGCCAGTGCGACATTTTCAGCCGTTGTTTCGAATACCTCTATATCAGTCACAGCCGCCTCCCATGCCGCCGAATCAGTATAGAACAGAACTCCAGCTCTTACTGTTGAAACACTCAGCAGAAATAATGCCGCACATATAACCAGCGTTAATCCTTTCCTTATCCCGCTTTGTTGTGATCTCATTGTATGTTTCCTCCTTTCGTTGTCTGTCCTCAAACACATGTGACAGTATGTCTCTGATTCTTCAGCTTTTATTTCGTTTTTTCCTTCATAGAACAATTCATGCTTTTGCGATCTATTTGTAGATCGTACACCAGAATAAAGGGACCTAAGTGTACGAATATAGCTATGTAATTGCCTGTAATACAAAGGTTCTACTCTCTTCTTTGAATGACTGATACGTTATGAGAAAAAGTTTAGATACTCTATTGTTACCGAACCTAGCACTATATGTCAAGTTTTAATACACTTTAATTATTTTTATGTTTATTTTTATTACACGTCAACGCTAAAATAAGTGCTTTGAATTGCGGGAATAATACTATTTATCAATAAGTTAAAGCACTTGAAGAGGAAGGGATACTTTTTAATAATTATTTCTAAATTTAGCGTGAAATTGAACAGTGAGGCATAATTGCCTTTGCTCAACCACGTAAATCGGCGGAAGGGGTTTCAATACTGCATTTGGGACAAGAGGAAA
>CALZGI010000320.1 GCA_945786855.1 Thermodesulfovibrionia bacterium
ACGTTGCTCTCAAGGGCGAAGTCGCACAGTTAGAGGTCCAGTTCAAGCCACTCAACAAGTGGTATTCTGTTTCTGCCTATAGTCCTGCAAAAGGTTATTTTGTTTCTTTATTTGATGATATAACGCACCGCAAATACTGGCAGGAAAAGATCACCGAAAGCGAGGAAAAATATCGCCGTTTATTTGAAAATGCATACGACTCCATATTCATTGTCGATCCTGAAACTCATCGTATTTTAGATTCAAATGAAACTGCGGCACGAAGACTGGGCTATAGCCGCGATGAACTCCTGCTCCTGAAAAGCACAGATTTGGAAGCAATATCAGATCGCGTGAAAAATGATGACGCTGTCAAGAAGATAAATGAAAAAGGCAGTACAATCTATGAACATCTTTACCGGTGCAAAGACGGTTCTGAAATACCGGTCGAAATAAGCAGCCGTATCATTGAATACGGAGACAGGAAAATTATTGAGTCCCTTGTCCGGGATATTACGGACCGCAGACAGGCAGAGGAGAATCTTCATGAAAGTGAACAACGGTTCAAGGATATTTCAGAGAACGCACTGGAGTGGATCTGGGAGATTGACTCAGATGGCCGGTATACCTACTCAGGCCCTCTTGTGAAAAAAATACTGGGGTATACGTCTCATGAAGTGATTGGGAAATACTTTTATGACTTTTTCCACCCCGAAGACAGAGATGAACTGAAGAAGGCCGCCTTTGAAGCATTCAGGGCAAAGCAGCCCTTTCGCGAATTTACAAATCGCAACATTCATAAAAATGGCTCAACGGTCTGGCTTTCAACGAGCGGAATTCCTGTCCTTGACAATTCAGGAGCTCTTCTCGGGTACAGAGGTGCTGACTCGGACATAACACTGCGCAAGCAAGCCGAAGAACGATTAATCCGGGGGGAAGAGGAGTGGAAAGCAACGTTTGACACCATCCCGGATTTAATTCTGATAACCGATAATGAGCGCAAAGTTGTAAAAGTCAATAAAGCGATGGCCGACAAGCTTGGTCGGAAACGTGAAGAATTGATTGGCCGGTCATGTTATGAAGTTATTCACGGGACTAAAAAGCCGCCGGCCTACTGCCCGCATAAAAAAACCATTTCCGACGGGAAGGAACATATTCAGGAGATATATGAGGATGAATTAAAAGGACACTATCTGGTCAGTTCCTCTCCGATATACGATTCCCGAAAAAATCCCGTTGGAGTAATTGAGATTGCCCGTGATATTACAGAACGGAAAAAAATGGAGGAGAAACTCCAGGAAGAAGCAATTACCGATCAACTTACCGGCCTTTTTAACAGGCGGGGGTTTCATACTCTTGCACAACAGCAGTTAAAGCTCGCAAAAAGGAAAAAGAGGAAGGTATCCCTCGTTTATTTAGATTTGGACAACATGAAAACTATCAATGATGAGCTTGGCCATCATGAAGGTGATAACGCACTGATAGATACGGCACATATCCTGAATAAAACTTTCCGGGAATCGGACCTGATTGCCCGTATTGGAGGAGACGAATTTGCCGTGCTTCTGGCAGAACACTCCAGTACATCCATAAAAGACGTTATTATGAAAAATGTTCATGAGAGGGTGGAAAAGTTCAATGAGTCCAATGATCGGCAATACACGCTGCACCTTAGCATTGGTGTCGCCAATTATGATCCCGACCATCCCTACTCCATAGAAGAACTTATGGAACAGGCCGATATCTTAATGTATGAAGAAAAAAAACAGAAAGTTGAAGAATTAAATAAAGCTGAAGCGGAATATACTGAAAAGCGCTTGTTTCAGCGCTACAGGCCGGGCAATGGCTATTCGGCAAAAGTGGGACATTCCCGAAAGAGCAGAATAATAGATATCAGCCTTGGCGGAATATGTTTAAGATCGTTAAAACGTCTTGCAGACAGCAGCAAGCACGACATAAATATAGCGTCCCCTGATAAGAAGGAAATCATGTCGTCTGGAAAAGTAGTCCGGTCTTCTTCCGTTCAGTCAAAAAGCGATAAAAATCAGGACTCTCCTTCATTTGAAACGGCCTTCAAGTTTGAAGAAAAAAATGAACGTTTCAAGAAATCTCTGGAAAAACTTATCAAAGGGCTCATCAGGTAGATGCTGATTGATATCTTCGTGACTATATTACCAAAAATATTTCAGCGGGTAGACGTTTCGAAGGAGCAAACAGAAAATAGAAAACAGGTGGAGTGTCTATCGTAACTGATTTACAAATTCTGCATATACCGCAGGCGGGCTTACAAGCTCAATTCCGAGACCTTCGCCGTGCAGGTTATTCACGGCATTTCGTTTCACTTGTGCAATGACCTTCATGAGTTTATCGTATTCACGAAAAACTACCACAAACATTGAATCAGCGGGAAGACGTTTTTTTGTGGTTATAAACATACTTTTTTCGGAAAGGTTCAACACAGTGCCTGAATAAAAAAGGTTCCCCTGGAAAAAACTGGCATTGATGTTTGTACCAATTCTCTCTCTTGACCGTTTCTCGGCAGAAGCTGATGATATGTTCTTCTTAAAAAATAAATGTTTCATAATAGGTCTTATCAAGAGCCTGACTTAAATAAGATTATACTTAAAAAGATAATTAATATACTATAATATTCCATTGAGAATCTCAACATTGTTATACGTTCATAATTAATTTGTTGGATAATCGTCTTTTTTACATATAGAGTTCACGAAGTGGAAGTTGCTGTAAAAGCGACTTTTTTCATCATTCCCGCCTTCTTTCCAGGTTAAAAATATTAATTCAAATGCTTTCGTGAGTTGTAATTTATTGGACTGACTCCCCCTTGCTCCCTCCCGATACGGGTCTTCGCTGCCCGCTACGACTTACCCTAAGAGGGGGGAATTATACTCTTCCCCTTGGGCTAAGGGGACCGAGGGGGTTACTTCAATCCCCTTCCTTTCCCTTTCTGCCTGACCATATCGTCCTTTCTCTAAATCACACATAAATGCATGGCACAAAAAAAAGGACACATCCTTGCATGGATGTGTCCCTTATACTTTTCACATATTAACTGCTGGACCTATAGTAAGGGGGTCAAGGCACACGGTCAATTAGTACTGGTTAGCTAAATACGTCACCGCACTTACACACCCAGCCTATCAACGTGGTAGTCTACCACCGACCTTCAGTGTCTCACCGAAGTGAAACAGGGGAGAACTAATCTTGAGGTTGGCTTCCCGCTTAGATGCTTTCAGCGGTTATCCAGTCCGGACATAGCTACTAGGCATTGCTCCTGGCGGAACAACCTATACACCAGAGGTCCGTCCATCCCGGTCCTCTCGTACTAAGGACAGCTCCTCTCAATTCTCCTTCGCCTACAACAGATAGGGACCGAACTGTCTCACGACGTTCTGAACCCAGCTCGCGTACCACTTTAATGGGCGAACAGCCCAACCCTTGGGACCGACTTCAGCCCCAGGATGTGATGAGCCGACATC
>CALZGI010000321.1 GCA_945786855.1 Thermodesulfovibrionia bacterium
TCATCAATTCAATTCGAACCACAGATCATTCGCAATTAGATATAGCCAACGATTCTAACAGGAATAAAGTCTGAGAATAACCGAATGAAACCGTCAGGAAAATCTGTTTTTCATCGAGGAACAATTGAAATCTGCCTGGAAGTTACGGAAACATCATCAATTCTTAGTCGTCCAGTCTGAAAAAAACCAACAGAGGATTATGGTCAGAAGAAGTTGCTTTTACAACCGCCGCATCGGTGACTGTTAATTCACGATAATAGACGTGGTCTATTGCGCGTCCAAAGACCTGGGCCCGGTCTTGTTCATTTGAAATAAAGAATCCTGCCCCGAGAGAACTACAGCGATTTACTCCTGCGCCGCCTTCTTATTAGCGAAGAACTGCTGGATAATCCCAAGGGTGTTATTGACAAGCCAGTACAGAACGAGTCCCGAGGCGAACTGAAGAAACATGAATGTAAATACAATGGGCATGAGCATCATCATTTTTGCCTGCTTCGGATCCATTGCTGTGGGGGTCATTTTTTGCTGAAGCACCATGGTGGCACCCATGACTATCGGCAGAACATAATAGGGATCCTTTGCCGCAAGATCAGTGATCCAGAGAACGAAGGGGGCGCCTCTCAGTTCAATTGCCCTTAACAGTACGTTATAGAGGGCGATAAAGACCGGTATCTGCAGGAACATGGGCAGACAGCCGCCAATCGGGTTCACTTTGTGCTTTTTATAGATGGCCATCATTTCTTTCTGCATTTTTGCAGAATCGTTTTTGTATTTTTCTTTTATCTCGGCCATCATGGGTTGTATCTTCTGCATCTTCTTCATGGATTTCTGGCTCTTGTGCATTATGGGAATAAAGGGGATTCTCGTTACGATAGTGAGAACAATGATCGCCCATCCGTAATTGCCGAAAAAACCATAAAAGTACTTTAATACCCAGAACAGAGGCATTGCCACAAAGGCAAACCAGCCGAAATCAACGATATGCTCAAGGCCGGCACCGAACTGTTTGAGCCTGTCATACTCCTTCGGGCCTGCATAAAAGATGAAGTTGTGTTTTTGAGGGGCGAGTTTTAAGGCAATTTCTGCGGTCGCTCTTTCTTTCCAGACACTGGCTCCTTCCACGGGGGTAAGGGGGATAAGTGCCGCAGTAAAATATTTGTCCTCCTGAGCGATCCAGTGGACATTCCCGGTAAAATGCTCGGAACTTTTCAGGCCGTCATCAAACTCTTCCCTGTCAGTCCCGATGAACATGACGGGGCCTTTATGTTCTCTCTGTTCCCTGTCATAGATGCCGAAATCAGTGCCCACAGGCAACAGGTAAGAAGGGGTATTCACCGTTTCTATTGACAGATCGACTTTGTAATCATCATTATGGAAAACGAACTTTTTCCTTATGGACATTCCCTGATTGCTGTATGTGAATACAACTTCTCCTTTGGTAGTGCCCCGCTCTGAAAGTACAAGTTTCTTTGTATTGACCCCATAAATCACTTTTTGAGGCAGGTTGCGGTCCGGCCCGTCGAAAATAATACCAAGGGGAGGTACCGTTCCCGACTCTTTTAAGAGAACAACAGGTGTTTTGTCGGGGTTAAATTCTTTCAGTTCCCAGTATTTTACAACGGCCCCGGCGGTGGAAAATACTGCCTTGAATAAATCGGTATCAATAACAACGTCATCTGCAGGGGAACCTGGTGGCATGGCATGTTCACTCGGTACCGGTACATCCTGCTTTACCGCATCCTGCAAGGAACTGGTTTCGGGTGTTCGCGGTGCGGTCTCCTGCTGTGCCGTTCCGGACTGCTGCGGGACGGGTTCCGGACGAAAAAAATATGACCAGCCCAGCAGTACCATGAGTGACAGTACGACAGCTGTTATTGTTCTTTTATCCATTCCTGCACTCACATTTCAGGCCGGAACCGTCTATTTTTTCAAGGGGATCATAACCGCCCGGATGGAGCGGATGACACTTGAGGATTCGTTTTACGGAAAACCACAGGCCTTTTCCCACGCCATATTTCTCTACCGCTTCCGCAGCGTACGCTGAACAGGTCGGTTCAAACCTGCACGATTGAGGCAGAAAGGGGGATATATATTTTTTATAGCCATGAAGGACGGCAAGTACGATTGTCTTCACTATTTCCTTATCTGTAATTAATCAGGTGTTCGGGGAGTGAGGTGCTTTCACCGGCATTAAACTGATAATTTTTTCCTGCCCTTGGCGCGTCTTCTCTTGATAACTTTTGCGCCGCCCGGAGTGCTCATCCTAGATAAGAAACCATGGGTCCTTTTCCGTTTTTTGTTATGAGGGCGATAGGTTGTATATGTCATGATACTCTCCTTTTACAATATGAAAACTCTAAAAATAGCCGGTCCCTAATTTGAATCTAATATTTTACTTATCCATCTGAAAAAAATCAAATGCGGAAACAGGCCTGGCAATAACGGGCGTCGGTTACTGTGAAGAGTGCCTTGAAACTAATACGCTGTTTTTTTATAGTAATTATTTCTACAATACCGGTGTATGTTGAAAACAATAAATACATTCAGGGGAGGCTTCAGGAATGATTGACGGCGGCATAACGGCAATAAATGAAAAAGTGCGTGCAGAGAGCGCATTTGTACAGAATATCCTGTCAGAGTTCGAAAAGGTCATAATCGGGCAGAAATATCTCATTGAACGGCTTCTGGTAGCCCTTCTTGCCAATGGCCATATCCTTATCGAGGGTGTTCCGGGCCTTGCAAAGACTCTTTCAGTGAGGGTCCTTTCAGGTGCCATAAGGACAGACTTTCAGAGAATCCAGTTTACGCCGGACCTTCTCCCGGCTGATCTCCTGGGTACACTGGTGTACAATCCCAAAGAGGGCAGTTTTACGACCAAGAAGGGCCCCATATTTTCGAATATCATCCTTGCCGATGAAATCAACAGGGCACCGGCAAAGGTCCAGAGCGCTCTTCTGGAGGCCATGCAGGAACGGCAGGTAACCATCGGTGAGAACACCTTCCCCCTGGATGAGCCCTTTCTTGTCCTTGCCACGCAGAACCCGATCGAGCAGGAAGGCACCTATCCCCTTCCGGAAGCACAGGTGGACCGGTTTATGATGAAAATCAGCATAACTTACCCCTCGATTGAGGAAGAGCACAGGATTATGAAGAGCATGGCCTTTACAAACAGGAACATTGATGTGAACGCGGTGGTGGGGCCCGAAGACATTGAGAGGGCAAGAAGCGTGGTGAATGAAATTTATATGGATGAAAAAATTGAAAAGTATATCCTCGATATCGTCTTTGCAACAAGAGAACCTGAGAAATACAAACTGAAAGAACTTGCGGACCTCATTCAGTACGGAGCCTCCACCCGCGCGACAATTAACCTTAACCTGGCATCAAAGGCCTATGCGTTTATACAGGGCAGGGGATATGTCACCCCCCAGGATGTGAAGTCCGTTGGCCCCGACATACTGAGGCACCGGGTTATCGTGAGTTATGAGGCAGAGGCAGAGGAAAAGACATCAGACGATATCATAACTAAAATTTTCGAGGAAATTGAAGTACCGTAAGGACAAGCGATTAGCCGTCAGCCCTCAGCATTCAGCACAAAAAAGCTGACAGCTGACCGCTTTTTTATCTATGATTCCAAAAGAAGTTCTGCAACAAATCAGAAGGATACAGATAACCACATCCCGCATGGTGAGCGATGTGTTTGCCGGTCACTATCAAAGTGTATTCAAGGGGCAGGGAATGGAGTTTGAAGAGGTGCGTGAATACCAGCCGGGGGATGATATCCGTGCCATTGACTGGAATGTCACAGCACGGACAGGGACTCCCTTTATAAAAAAGTACATGGAGGAAAGAGAACTGACGATCATGCTTCTCCTCGATATGTCCCGCTCCACATACTTCGGATCAGTGAATAAGCTTAAAAGGCATCTGGCCGCTGAATTGTGCTCACTTCTGGCGATGTCTGCAATAAAGAATAACGACAAGGTGGGCCTTATTGCCTTTACAGACAGGATAGAGAAATTCATCCCTCCCCGCAAGGGGCTCCGCCATGTGCTGAGGATAATCAGGGAGGCCCTTTATTATGAACCTGAAGGGAAGGGCACCGATATTTCAGGGGCACTGGAGTACCTGAACAGGGTGACCAACCGCAGCACTGTTTCTTTCATACTTTCAGATTTTTATGACGCAGCGTATAAAAAACCTCTGTCCGTTGCGGGCAGACGGCATGACATTGTGGCACTCTCCATCACGGATCCGAGAGAAGGGTCACTTCCGGATATCGGTATCATTAATCTTGAAGATCCGGAGACGGGCAGGGACTTTCTTCTTGATGCATCGAACCATACAGTACAAAGAAATTACCGTTCCAACTTTTTGCGAATGAATGATGAACGGCAGCAACTATTCCGATCTGTGAATATTGATCACATAGATGTTCGGACTGATGTTCCCTATGCGCAGTCTTTGTATAAATTTTTCAGGACAAGAGAAGGGAGAATATAAATAAGAATCAGAGAGAAAACAGTTGTCCTGCTGTTGATCTGCTGTACTGCTGTTTATGCAGGCGATAGAGATGGACATAATCCCGTTACGGTGAGAGCGGAGACGGACAGGACATCTGTTTCAATAGGTGACAGGATAAAATATTCGATTACCGTCGAGGCTGAAAGGGAGATTGAAGTGGAATTCCCTGAATTTGGTGAAAACCTCGCTGATTTTTCTATCAGGGATTTCGGCTCTTCAGAAGGCGGTTACTTTGGCAGCAGGACCATGGCAGAGTGGTATATTCTGGACATTTACGAAGCCGGCACCTACACAATCCCCGGTACGGCCGTAAAGTACAGAAGGGACAAAGAGGACCCGTGGAAGGAAATTCATACTGACCCGGTTGCAATAGAAGTAGTCAGTGTGCTCGGACCCGATACTGACACTGCAGAAATCAGGGACATAAAAGGCCCGGTGAGCCTGTTCAACTATACCTTTGCATATAGCGTTCTCGCAGTTGTTGCGGTCATTGTCATAATTGTACTTACCGTCATATTCCTGAGAAAGAGAAGAAAACCTGAGATGGTAGTTGAACTTTTGCGGCCTGCTCATGAAATTGCCTATGAAGACTTAAAGGAGTTGATGGGCAGGGACTACCTTAAGAGTGGAAAAGTGCAGGAGTTCTACTTTGAGGTATCGGGCATTATAAGGCGGTATATTGAAAACCGCTTTCAGCTCAGGGCCCCTGAAATGACTACCGAAGAATTTCTGGTGACACTGAAAAGTGCGGAGGTATTGAATTCAGAACAGAAAGGGTCCATGGAGGCATTTCTTCTTCATTGCGACATGGTCAAGTTTGCAAAATATCATCCAGGTGAAAAAGAGATTGATACCAGTTATGAATCGGCAAAAAATTTCATAGATCAGACAAGAGAGGACCGGCAAACGTCGAACGTCGAACATCGAACGTCGAACATCGAATGACGGACAACGAAAAATGCAATTTCAAAATCCCTGGATACTCATTTTAATACCGGTTGCAATTGCCCTGACTTTGTTTAGCAAAAAAGGGGAGCGGAATCCAACGTTCAGATTTTCCACAGGCAGTTTGCTGGCCGGTCTGGACCAGACGTTCAAAATACGTCTCTATAAGGGACTATTCATCCTTCGCTTAGCTGTCCTTGTTCTGATAATTATGGCCCTGAGCCGGCCGCAGCTGCTGATTGAAGAATCCTGGATTGAGACAGAAGGGATAGATATTGTACTGGCAATTGATACGTCAACAAGCATGCTGGCAGAGGACTTTAAACTTAAAGGGGAACGCGGGAACAGACTGGAAGCAGTCAAGTATGTGGTGAAGGATTTCATCCAGAACCGCAGCAGCGACAGGATAGGAATAGTGGCCTTTGCCTCGGCGGCCTATTCCATATCGCCGCTGACCCTGGATTATGGATGGCTTATTCAGAACCTGGAGAGGGTAAAGATCGGGATGATTGAAGACGGAACAGCGATAGGATCGGGACTGAGCTCTGCCCTCAACAGGCTCAGGGACACGGAAGCGAAGGGGAAGGTTGTGATCCTTCTGACTGACGGGAGAAACAATGCCGGAAAAATTTTGCCGATCACCGCTGCAGAAGCAGCCGGGGCGCTGAATATAAAGGTTTACACGATCGGAGCGGGGACAAAGGGAAAGGCCCCTTATCCAGCAAAAGACTTTTTCGGCAACACCGTGTACAGACAGGTGCGGATAGACATTGATGAAGAGACGCTGAAAAGGATAGCCGAAAAGACTGGTGCCAGGTATTTCCGTGCGACGGACACTGAATCGCTGAAAAGTATTTACGATGAAATAGACAAACTTGAAAAGACCGCAATCGAGGAAAAGGGATATACAGAGTACAGGGAACTGTTTCACTACTTTTTAATTCCGGCCCTTATGTTCCTGATGACGGAAATTGTATTGAGGAATACTATCTTAAGGAGGATTCCGTAACGCAGCTGACAGCTATCAGCTTTTTTATTTATGAAATTCGGAAATTTTCAGGCACTGCATTATCTCTGGCTGCTTGCAGTCCTTATTCTCTTTTATGTCTGGTCATTCAATAAAAGGGACAGGGCAATGGAGCGGTTTGCCCATCATGACCTTTTGAAAGAACTGACTCCCTCTCTGGACAGGAGGAAGCAGAGATTGAAAGCGGTACTTATTCTCCTGTCTGCTTCTGTTATCGTGCTGTCGCTGATGAGGCCGCAGTGGGGATTTGAGTGGAAAGAGGTGAAGAGAAGCGGGCTTGATATACTCATAGCGATTGACACATCCAGGAGCATGCTGGCTGAAGACGTGAAGCCGAACAGGCTGGAGCGTTCCAAGCTGGCGGTGAAGGATTTGATAAAAAAACTGCGGGGCGACAGAATAGGTCTTATCGCCTTTGCAGGAGATGCTTTCCTGCAGTGTCCCCTTACCGTCGATTACAGCGGTTTTATGCTGTCCCTCGACGACCTCGACATAGCCACAATTCCAAAGGGGGGGACCTCCCTGTCAAGTGCAATGAAAGTGGCCCTTGATAGTTATGAAGGGGGCAGGAAAAAATATAAGGTGCTGGTGATTATCACTGATGGAGAAGACCATGAAGGGAATGTGGACGAATGGACCGAAAAGGCCGGGGTGCAGGGAATAAAAATATTTACCCTGGGCATAGGGAGCAGGGATGGGGAACTTATCCCTGTCCCTGATGAGCGGAGCGGCAGGATGTTTCTGAAAGACAGGAGCGGCAATGTCGTTAAGTCGAGGCTGGATGAAAGTTCTCTTCATCAGATCGCACTGGCTACGGGCGGCAGTTATGTCAAGGCCACGGCTACTGAGTTCGGTCTTGACCTGATATATGATGAAAAACTGTCAAAGATGGAGAAAAGGGACTTTGAAAATAAGATGATCAGGAAATTTGAGGACAGATTTCAGTACCCTCTGGCACTGGCCCTGCTCCTGCTGTGCCTTGAACCCTTTATCAGAGAGAGGAAGGTTGAGGTGTAGGGGCAATTCATGAATTGCCTCTACGGCGTGCGTATTTGCGATAGATAATTAAAGATGAACGTTTAAAAAAAATATGAGAAAGTCAACCGTAATTAAATTAATGTTATTGAGCCTGCTTGCCCTTGCCGGTGTCTCCTCAGCATCTTCACCCGCAGGTGATGTGAAAGAGGGAAAGGACCTCTATGAACAGGAGAAATACGACGAGGCTGCAGAGAAGTTCGGTCAGGCACAGGAAGAATCTCCTGAATCTGATATAGTGAATTACAACCTTGGAGCCGCACTGTATAAAAAGGGACAGTACAAGGAGGCGGCCGAGGCTTTTACAAGAGCCCTGGTGACTGAAGACAGGGCCCTTGAAGCAAAGGCCATTTATAATCTGGCAAACAGCACATTTCAACTTGGGAGCCAGACCGCGGGGGCTGATCCGAACAGCGCAATAAGCATGTACCGTGAATCTCTTGACTATTACAAGCGGGCCCTGGAACTGGATGAAACTGACAGGGACGCGAAATTTAACCACGAGCTTGTCGAAAAGAAACTGAAGATTCTCCTTGATCAGATGAAAAACCAGAAGAAGAATGAACAGGAGGAGAATGATCAGGAAGACGGCCATGAGCAGAGTCAGGACAGTAAGCAGGCCCAGGAAGAAAAGGGAGAGCAGAAAGAGGCGCAGCAGGAACAGGGTCAACAGCAAAACGATGAGAGCCAAGAGGGTATGGACAAGGGGGAGGATCAGAAAGAAGCTGCCCCTTCAGTTGATGGAAAAGATGATACAGCAAAAATGTCTCCCGGGGAGGCACGGATGATCCTTGATGCCTACGGTCAGGAAGAAGCAAGGGAAGATGTTAAAAATAAGGGAAGGGCAAGAATAAGAGGAGTTTACAAGGACTGGTAATTATGAAGCTTAAGCATCAAAAAACAAATAAATAACAAAAAAAATTCCAATAACAGAAAAATAATATTCCCGCGAGTTTGGAACTTCGGTCATTGAACGTTGATTTTTATTTGTAATTTGCTGTTTGGTATTTGGAATTTTTACATAATGTAGCTATGAGACCGCAAAAGACATCTGCATGCATATTATTTCTGGTGGCATCCGTCATCGTTCTATCTGTCACCGTCGGGGCCGAAGAGATCAGTTTTCGGGCCACAATTGACAGAAATGTCCTCTCCCTCGGACAGAGCGGACAGCTTGGTCTTGAGTTTCAGGGATCATCGAGTATTCCGGCCCCCGATGACCTTGAAATAGACGGAGTGCAAATCAGGTATGTGGGGCCCTCGACACGGA
>CALZGI010000322.1 GCA_945786855.1 Thermodesulfovibrionia bacterium
ATATCATTGATCACGCTGCAGATCTTGTCTGCCGTCAGCGGGTCGAGCCCCGTTGTGGCCTCATCATAGAGGACCATCTTCGGGTTACACCCTGCCAGAGCTCTCGCGATAGCAACTCTCCTCTGCATGCCGCCGCTCAGTTCTTCCGGCATGAGGTCCAGCGCCTCTTCAATACCCATTTTTTGCAAAATTTCTCTCACTTTTTTTTCAATTTCCTCTTCCGAATGCTTTGAATACTCCCTGAAAGAGAAAGCGACATTTTCACGCACACTCAGTGAATCAAACAGGGCACCCTCCTGAAAGACAATGCTGAACTTCATCCGGGCATCCCGTATTTCAGACTCCGGGAGATCGGAAATATCCTGCCCGTCCACAATAATCTTTCCCGAATCTGGCCGGACAAGGCCGAGTAACAATCTCAGGACCGTTGTCTTGCCTTCTCCGCTTCCTCCAAGAATAGCGATCTTTTCATAAAACCGGGCCTGAAAACTGACATCGTCCAGGACCCTGTTATCGTTATAGGCAAGTGAAACGTTCCGAAATTCTATCATACCCGTATCCCCAGAACATACAACAAAACTCGAGTAAGCATAAAGTCCGATACGATAATAAATATCATGGACATTACAACCGCCGTTGTTGTGGACTTCCTCAGCCCCCGGGCGCCTCCCCTTGTGGAAAGCCCCGTGTAGCAGCTTATGCACGCAATGATATATCCGAAGATAAAGGGCTTTGAAATCCCTGAAAAAATATTATCATAGGTCATAATCTCCCTGATCTGGCTCCAGTAAAAGGACCCGCTCTGGTGGCTCACAAAGGACGATATGTAGTACCCTCCGAAGAGAGAGACAGCATCTCCGATGACTGTCAGGATCGGCAGCATGAAGATCGCGCTCACCACCCTCGGGGTAACAAGTTTTTTGATGGGATTGACGCCATGCACCCTCAGGATGTCCACCTGGTGGCCGAGCACCATGGAACCAAGCTCCGAGGCCATACCCGAGCCTGCACGCCCTGCAAATACGAGGGCAATAGACACTGGACCGATTTCACGGATAATCGCAACACCGACTATCTTTCCCGTATACATTTTCATCCCCAGAGAGGCAAGCTCTGCAGAGATCTGGAGAGAAAGTGCCATCCCGATAAAGAGAGACACAAGAAAGACAATGAACAGGGACCCTGTCCCCATGTAATCCATCTGCTCAATTGTTTCGCGGAAATAAACAGGTCTGCGGAAAATACTGAAGGGCGCCTTTATGGAAAGGATGTAAAAGTCCTGAAGCCTCGCGATATTTTCCCGTATATTCATGAGCGCTGTAACAGTTAATTATGCCGTCACTGATAACTACCTAAAATTATACAGGTTTTTAACAGGTTTGTGAGAAGTTTTCGTTTTGTCAGGATGCTCAAGAGGCAGAATTTCCAAAAAACAAATAACAAATGACAAATAAAATCCAGTATACAATGACCAAAGCTCCAAACCACTGTACATTTCAGGCTTTTTTGTTATCTGGAATTTGATGCTTGTGATTTATTTGTATTTTGTCGGCACTTCGTTGCGACTCGTACCGAGACTCGTTTCCGAGGTGCTTGTGTTTTGGTGCTTATTCAGGTGTGACAGAAGGTATCGGCTCCACATGCTGCTCCGTAAAGTCTTCACTCCTGCACCATCATGCCGAATAGAAGCGGGGTCTTCATAATTTCTTCAAAAGTTTTGTCTAAAGTAGGAATATAGTTTTTTACCCCAAAATCCGGCTGTTCACCCCCCCGTGGCGGCCGGATCCCTCCCCTTTAATCCAAATGTTCTATTATCTGTCAATTCGCTTCAGGAATATCCTGAAAAAAAACAGAGCATTCCTGACGATGAGCTTTCTCTTACTCAGCCTTGTATACCCAGTCTACCCTGCATGCACCGCAATTCCACCACACTGCGGAAATCACCGTCTCACCATTTTTATAGGCGGTAGGCACCGTGACATCGAAGGTCGCTGTTGAACCGCCCTGCCAGTAAGGGTTCCACGGAGCATAGGTGAAAGCATTGTTACGGTTTCCAGTGTAATGAAAAATGAAGGAGGGGCCGCCCCCCGAATTTACGGACCCGCCATGTGAGGCGGTCATCTTGAGAGTAATTTTTTCTCTTGATTCTAATGTTGATTTCGGTGCTTCAAAGCTGGCGGTAACAGTTGCATCATGATGCACCGTACACCATTCCGGGACATTGCAGTGGTCAGTAGCCTTGTCATGCAGGCTGAAGCTGGTTGCAGTAATTGTTAACTCTGCTGTCTTCCCCTCATAACGGGGATCCCAGTACCATCCGTCCGGATACCCGTTCGGCCCGCCGGCGAAACTCGTGGGTTCATTACTCGGATTGATGCGGACTTCTTTCAGGTGCCATTTTATTACAGCCGGCTTGACTGTGATGCTGACTGTTGCGTTCTTGCTGTCTTTAAGTCCATTGTTTACCTTGAATGTGAACGAGTCAGACCCGGTATAGCCCGTATTCGGTGTGTAGGTCAGGGTCGGGGGTGAGCCGCTCAGTTTTCCATGGGCAGGCTGAGTCATCACGGTGTACGTCAGAGAGTTGTCATTAGGATCGGTGCCTTTTAGCGTTATGGTTACTGGCGTGTCCTGCTCGGTGGTCACCGACTGGCTGTGCGCAGTAGGAGGATCGCATTTAGACTTAACGCCTTCTGGTTTATAAAAAGGCTCAATATAAAGAGGCTGTGGTTGTTCACTCTCTGATGAAGCAGCTATCTGGAGTCCATCTTCCAACAAGCCTGCTTTAAGCCTATAAGACTGAAGCTTTTGTATCCCAGGAATCTCAGAGCAACCGCATTTCTCACGTGAGGGAATAGAGATAAACTTTTCTTCCACTGCGTTTAAAAACAGATTATTGCTCCACCATGGCCCGATTTGTGAATAAGGTTTAAATTCATCCGATATAAAAATCGGCTTGTCAATCTTATAATTGGCACTATGAAATTCCACTTCTATCTCAGTAGATGTATCTTTCAACCAGTTATATGCCAAAAGCGCCCGTCCTACTCTATTACAGTCAGCCTCGTCGAGAGATCTAGTTAAAAAATCTGCATACACATCCCAAGCTACATCCGCCGAAGTACCTGCAACAGCAGCCGCCACTTTACTTGCTTTCCATAAACCACACAGGCCTACAACATCTGTTAAAACCCCTCCAACTTTTTTTAAGGTCTTAGTTCGAGCTTGCAATTTATCTTTTATTGTCTTGCATGTACCGTACGCTGTATCACCCTGTTCAGCGGTCATATTAACAGTGGTGTGCATATACACCCTCAGCTTCTTCTTGTATGGTAAGACATCCTCAAGTGTAAACGTGCAGTTGAAGGGAGCACAGGATATATTTTTGATATGCAAATCATATGGAGGACGCGCAATTAGAGGGTGCCCCGGTATCGTTATATGATGGATTATGTCCATCTCAAAAACCGGTGCACAGACCGTTAACACATTACCGTTCCACTCATTACACTTTACCCTCCCTTGTGTACCCTGTCCTGATACACTGTTTGATGGTGATACGGATTCTGAGCTCCTAAATGTACTGTGATACCCTAAAGGTTGTGAGCTGACAAAATTTCGTACCGTTGAACTTTCGCTGCTACTTCTCACTGAACTCACTTCTTCATTCTCAACCGCAGCAGGCAGAATTTCCTCACCCATTGGCACGGTGGATACACCAAATGAACCATCAGTACCAAGAAAGTGAACATGGGCATTCGTCCCTTCATAGTCTATTTTTATCCCTGATCCGTCATTCGCATTCATCTGGTGCGGCCGTCCGAATTCGTCAAAGTGCATGGACACCGGAGAATCATACCCCTCCACGTACACTAATGCGCTTTCTATATTGATGGCTTCTTCAGATTTGGAGCCGTAATACTCTATGGCTTCAAAAGGTACTTTTTCAGTAGCATTAAATTCTACCCGGCCAATAAAAGGATCCGTATAGTCAGGGTTGATTTTTAAACCGGCAACTTCAAACTTCTCGTTGATGACTATCCGTCTCTTCCGGTAGTTGTTCTTCTCAGACCTCTCTTTATTCTTCTTCGTCCCATCTGCCATGGCGATCAGGTAGTACCTCCCCGCAGGGACTGATTCAGAAATTTTGAGGTAGCTCTTCTTCTTTTTTGATGACTTCTTCTTTTTCAATGATGGGACCTTTGCTTTGCCAAGGTAATAATCACTCTTGCCGACTGTTTTATTCCTTGAAAGGTAGAATCTCGTGTAGGACCCTTTCGCCTTTATCTTGCCCTTGTTCTTCACCCGCGAGATGACTCTTATTTTTGTACCCGCATCTGCTGAGGACGGCGCTGACAGTGACCTGACGATCAGGTCACACCGGTCCTTCTTCTTTTTCGCGTCCAGCCCCACAGAGCCGGCAAGGCTCAGGATTAATGCAAGTGTCAGAATTAATAAGCCCTTAGTTTTCATGATCACTCCCCCCTTATTTCTTTATCTCTAATTTCCATAAGAAAATGTACACTTCTGAATCTAACTTGATTGGATTAGGGATAAAACGCCACGACCCACGACAACGCTACTGAAAATAAAAGTGCTTTCCTCAAACTACCGTACACACCAGCCAAACAGGATGGAAAGCTGTTTGAGCCATATCAAGAACACTTTTCTGTAAAAATTTCAGTTAGTTGGTACTAAAATTATAAACTATTTTGACAAATTGTCAAGAAAAAAGTGGCCGGGAGTTCTTCCGCTTTTTTATTCATTCTTAAATAACGAGCAGTCGACATGATGATCATCCTCCGGCAAACAGGATGATAATCATCTATAATTTTACGCCTCCGCACTCATCGCGGACAGAACTCGCAATCGGGCGCTCCCCAGAGCAACAATCATTCTGAACTAGTCATTATTCATCCTAATAATCCAATAAACATAATTAAATAGACAAGGTACATCGGATGTGATATTGAACTTATACATATCAATTGATGCATGAATGAACCTGAGAGAAAGAGGTGAGCCATGTCTGCTTTAATACAGAAACATATGTTCGTGATCAAGCTATTTTTCTTTGCCTTATTATGTACAGGATTGGCCGCCGCCGGCGCCTTTGCGAAAAACACATGTATTGACTGCCACAAAGATGAAAATTTCAGGGTCCAGAACAGGGCCTTATTTGATTACTACAACATCTGGAAGGGGTCCAGTCATGAGCTTGCAGGGGTCATGTGTGAAGACTGCCACGGCGGCAACTCCCTGAAGACGAACAAGGACAGCGCACATAAAGGCACTTTTTTATCCCTGACCTCCATTGAAAAGTCAACGTTCAAAGTCATTCCTCAGAGGTGCGGCGCATGCCATGAAGCGGTATTGAAAAATTTCGTTGACAGTAAACACTATACGGCTCTTCTTAATGAGGGAACAGGGCCTCACTGTGCGACCTGCCATGGGTCCATGAATTCAGAAGTGTACTATACGCCAATAGTAAAGAGGGCCTGTGCAGAATGCCACAATGAATATACGAAGAACAGCCCTGAAGTCGTCGGAGAGGCCGATAAGATTCTGCACCGCATTAATGTTTCGAGGGTTTTCAGGAACTGGATCAACATTCATTATTCCGACAGGGCTCCGGAGAGGACTGAAGAGATCAACGGGCTCTACCGGGATATTACCAATTCATGGCACACATTCGATTTCACCAAACTGGATGAAAAGTCAGAGAACCTGCTGAATAAATCAAAATCTCTGGTAAACAAGGCAATGGCAGAGAAAAGAAAAAAATAAGTGTGCCGAAAATGGATATGGGCACACGTTCTTCAACTGGCTCCGATATGCATTGACTGCTTCTGTTAAGAAATGACAGGCAGACATTCTTGCAATCCTTGTAGAGCACTACAGGATCATCCTTAATTCAGATGGAGAAGATTTCCCATCGCTTATACGTGCCGCCTACGGCACTCTTAAAAACTACCTGCTTTTTCTTAATCACCTGAACCAGGCTGAAACAGAGGCCAATAAAGCTCTCAAACCCGATCTGGAAAAGTCCCTTGGGAGAATCAATGATATCGTGAGCAGGATGGAAGGCCTGTCTGAGAGATTCCGGAGAGAAACAGCTGAGGTTATATTCCGGTAAGCGTAAATTCGATTTACGAATTCAAATATCCCAACCAAACTTACTGAACCCCTTATTTTAGTAAATTGAATTGATTCGCTGATTTTAGACGAAAACATGCACCTTGATATTTGATCTTTTCATTCCAGGTGTCATCCGTATATCTTCAGTTATTGTAATAAGGCAAATTACCGCTAATATTTAAAAATCTACAGAATGAATGATGGTCGCAAGTCAGTGATACCATCATGTCATGAATGATTCACAATGAATTTGAATTTGAGGATTTCCCTAAAAAGTCAATAATTCTGAACGAAATTGATATTGCTGATTGCCTACAATTATCTTCATGTTATTTAAGATATTAAGAAAAATAACCGAAGAGTTAATAGCTAAAGGAAGGCTGGAATGAATTAGCATTATATTTCTACTTAAGATACGTCGTAGAGAGGAACACCAGAATGCCTGACATTGATTATCACATTATATTCGTGGACGACGATCGTGATTTTCTCCTTTTCATAAATACGGCCATGTCATCCTATCCGTTCAAAGAAAAGAGTAATCACTGCCTCAAATTACATTATCTTAGCAATGCACTTGAGTCAATAGCATTAATTAATAGGCTGAATAAAAATAATGAAAAGATTGCAGTCATAGTAACTGATCAGAAGATGCCGGATATGATGGGAATCGAATTACTTGAAAAGACAGGCACATTAACCCCCAAAACGTTTAAGATTCTACTCACTGCTTATGGTTCATTGGAGTCTGCAAAGTATGCAATAAATAACAGTCTTCTTGACCAATATATTACTAAGCCGATAGATGACCCGGATAATTTTGCAGTCATTATCAATAATGCCCTGAATGCTTATCATATCAGGGAGGAGAAGGAAAAGGCTGAAGAGGAAGCGAAGATGTATATTCAGCAACTTGAGGAGAATAATAAGAAAATAAAGATAATGCATAAGGCGGCAGAAAAAATTACCTACCTTGCCCAAGGCTTTAATAATCTCAACTTAGAGGAAGTCTTTGGGCTGATTATCAATAAACTGCCAGATGTTTTCAATGCCAAAAACGCCTCCCTTTTTCTTGTGAATGAGGAAGACAACAACTTGCATCTGGCAAGAAGCAACTTTCTTAACGAAGAGTATAGGTTGTCGATGGAAACCCAAAGCACGGCCCCTATGATAGTAGCACTGCGCGAAAACCGAATTATTGTGGTGCCTGATATTAAACAATCTGATTCGTATACTTTTTTAGGAAAAAAATGCCTGGGTAATTCGTGTATTATTATTCCTTTTTCTATTGGAAAAGATGAAAATACCACTGGTGATATTCTTGGCAATACAATGGAAGTCAGAGGCGTTCTCAACCTTGGCAAGATAGAAAGCATGGAAAGCACGGACATCGTACTCTATTCTGCCTCGCTCATTCAAAATTTAATGGGAATCAACATCCTCAATGCCAACCTTTATAAAAAGACAACTCGCATGGCGCTTATCGATGGCCTGACAGGTCTTTACAATAAGCAAGTATTTCTCGAATTTCTTGATAAGGAGCGAGAGTTCAGCGAGCGGCGCGACAGTCCTTTTTTTCTTGCTTTCTTTGATATTGATGATTTCAAAAAAATCAACGATACCTACGGTCATCTTATAGGGGACGAGGTGCTGAAAATACTCGGGGCGGTTTTCTTGAGAGCAGCCAGAAAGTCGGATATTATTGCTCGTTTCGGTGGCGAGGAGTTTGCATGGATAATTCATTGCGATGACAAAGCAGAATGTTTCAACAGCCTTGAGAGAATACGAAATGAAATCTGCACTACATTATTCCCTAAAGACATTACAATAAGTGTCAGTATCGGTTTGGCCCAGTACACGCCAAATAACCATGATTGCATAGAAGATTTAATCAATCATGCAGATAATGCTATGTATCAGGCTAAAAGAGAAGGGAAAAACAGAACTATTATGAATAATGAATGTGACCCTCATCAGTTCCTGAGCGGAATTCCCAATCTTATTGACAATCCTTCCACCTCTTAGCACGCAGCAGCACGCAATTCTATACAATAGTACCTTGATTCATGCCTTGCAGTATAAACCTTTACCAAAAGTGAACGGGGTATGGTAAGACCCGATGATGAAGCTATACAGACAATAATACCGAAATCAAAAAGAGAGGATTATCAACAAAATTTAGCCCACATCAAAATTGTTCATATTTATTAAAACATCAGCAGAAACTGAAGTGTATCGAATCTATCGAAGACATCGGGATAACTTTATGATTTTTATAGTAAATGAACGCATATTTCAATATTCATCATTGCAGTTCGAAATAATCACTTTTTGATCCATTCTGATGCTACACATTCTGGTAGGAAATCCAGTGTTTGGATGGTACCGTCTAAATTGACATTCTCAGGAATGATCGTCCCAAAAGCAGCACTCCGTGTGTGGGGGGTAGGCAAGCCTCCATTATACATTTAGCTGAGGCAGTTTAGAAAATAAACACATGTACCAGTATCAACTGATAAGGTAGTCTTTCAGACTGACTATCCTTATGTTCTTGAATTCTCCAAGAGACAGAAGTTCCTTATCACCGGTCACAATGAGCTTAGCGTTGCCAGTAATCGCACATTCAAGAATTCTGTTGTCAGGATCATCTTTTACGATTTTAAGTTTTAAGGACGGGCGAATAATCTCTCCAAGGTCAGCAAGGTAAAGTGCCGTACGACTGATGTGCTCCCGATCACTGCCGAATTTCCTGGCAAGGACTGTCAGGACCTCATCAATGATTGCTTTTGAGAGAACGAGGCTGTCAGTTCCTTCTATAATCCTTGTAATTGCCTTTTCTGCCTTGCTGCCGGGAAGTATCAGTGCTGAAATAAATATATTGGAGTCAAATACGACCCTCATTTCTTCAGGTATCTCTTGAGATCCTTCTCGGTAAGAACGCCTCGCGCTATAGCCTTTTCAGACCAGTGCCCTTGAAGCTCCCGCAACTCTTTTTTAAGCCTGCTTTTCCGGATAATTCTCAGCGCGTCCTGTATAACTGCACTGAGGGGTTTTCCTTCTTCTTTTGCGATCTGCTCTGCTTCTCGCGCAAGTTCAGGCGGCAAAGAGATTGTTTTCTTAACTGCAGTGCCCATGTACGTGGCCTCCTTATTCGGTATGAATAAATCATACCATTATTCTGAACTTATTGTAAAGAGTTCGGCGTTTCTGCAGGGGCAGGTCTTGTGCTTGCCCTGTCGTTAACCGGGCCTGCTCTTCTGCAGGCGCCTTTACTGTCTTTCCCTCCTCTGCGCAATTCAAAAAAAAGGGCACCCACAAGAGGTGCCCTTACAATGCATATTATTCCATATTGAAAAAAAGATCATCCTCAAGGCGCTGGATAAAGCATCGTGGAACCAGTCAAAGGCTTCAAACCTTTTGGGAATAAGCCGAAAACAGCTCAGAACAAAAATGAAAAACCTCGGCATGCTGGAAGCCTGATATTTCTAACGCGCGAAAATCAACGTCATTTTGAATGTTCCTTTCAATCACTGCCTGCAACACCTTTTCTTGCTTACTTTCATCATACTTCCGAGTTTCAAAGATTCACTTATAGCTCTATTACAATATTTTAATGTACAATTTTACCCTTTCATATTAACATGTTAACTTCACCATGTTTTTTTATCTCTTTTGATGTACCTGTAAAAAAACAGCCTTTGTGGTATATTGTGTCAGTCAAGAAATATTCTTTCTTCACAAAACACAATATCTGTATTACTATATCAAAAATTTTTTGGGGGAGGATCAGGAATGGGAGGAATCAGTTTCGGTTTTTTTGCTTCAAGTATATTGCTCGGATTAGCAATCGGTTTTGTGCTGCAGCGCGGACGCTTCTGTATGAACACGGCTTTCAGAGACACAATATTCATTCAGGATTTCACACTCTTCCGCGGCTTTTTAATTGCCCTTGCTATCATGATTGTGGGCGCCAATATTCTCAATGATCTTGGAATCGTCAGGCTCGGCGTACAGCCCTTCTGGCCCTTTGCAAATATAATTGGAGGATATGTCTTCGGGCTCGGTATCGTTATGGTCGGCGGATGCGGAAGCGGCGTCTGGTACAAGGTCGGAGAAGGGCAGTTTAATTCATTATTTGCCGTCCTCGGTTTTTTCCTCGGTATCCAGATAACTTTTACGGGCATCCTGAGACCGGTGTTCGATCTTTTACGTGGCGTCATGGTCCCCATTTCAGGAACCTATCAACCTACCTTATTCAATGTATTCGGTGACAGCCTTACGGTAAAGTGGGTTGTAATTGCCGTCATTGTAGGAGCGCTCGGCGTATATATTTTAAAAGGCAAACCCTTTTCTGCACCCAAACAAAAAGGGCTCGAATGGCCGAAAGTCGGCGTACTGCTGGGCATTCTCGGCGTGACATCTTTCTGGGCTGCAACGGTCTGGGAAGGCTTTCCGAGAGGTCTTTCGTTCACAACACCTACGGGTGAATTTTTCAGCACCCTTTTAACGGGAAGGGCGATGCCCCCCAATCACCCTTTGGCGGGAGTGTTCCCGATGTATGATCTTGGCCCTTTCAAAGTAACATGGGCATCTTTTTTCGTTATTGCCATTCCAGTGGGAGCATTCATAAGCGCAAAGATCCTTGGTGAGTTCAAGTGGAAAATTCCACCGGTCGATGAAATGCTTTCAGTACTGGGCGGCAGTTTAATGATGGGCTTCGGCGCAGCTGTCGCAGGGGGATGTAATATCGGGCAGGGACTAACCGGTGCATCCACGCTGTCAATCGGGAGCCTTGTTGCAATTCTTTTTATCATACTCGGCAACTGGACCATGGTGTACCTCAAGTTCATCAAGCCCATGCAGGACATTTAATGATGTTGATATAAAAAAAGACATGATGCACATTGACGCACGGAATCTTGAATTACATGATCTTTTGACAGAGTTCAAAGATGCACTGTCTTCAAACCGAGGGTGTGCCGTTGATATCGAAGTACTG
>CALZGI010000323.1 GCA_945786855.1 Thermodesulfovibrionia bacterium
CGTCAAAGATGAGGGCAATGAGAATCGCCCATGCGCTGAATATGAAGTGACCTTTAAATGCTGCAAGAATGGCATAGAATCCGCAGAACATTCCACCAAGGGTGAGGGAATTTGGCAGTATGTAAATACCTTTTCTCATAGTTCAGCTTTCAGCGATCAGCAGTCAGCTTACTGCTAACTGGCTGCAGGGGCGTATTGCAATACGCCCCTGCTTACAATTTTCTAAATGCTAATACCGTTTCGCCTGCTTTCACTTTGTCGTTTAATTGTACCTTAACGTCCGTATCCAGGGGCAGGAAAAGATCGACTCTTGAACTGAATTTGATAATCCCGTACCTTCCTCCCTGTTTTACAGAATCTCCGGGCTTTACCCTGCACACAGCACGCCGTGCGACAGTGCCTGCAATCTGTTTGACAACAATGGGTCCGTGATTATCACAATCCAGAAGCATTGTTATGTGTTCATTTAATATGGAAGCATCATCCTTGAATGCATTATAAAACTTTCCGGGGTAGTGCCGCACATCTTTGACAGTTCCGTCACAGGGAGCCCTGTTTACATGAACGTCCAGGGGGGACATGAAAATGCTCACCTTTAATCTCTCCTCATTCAGCATTTCATCTTCCTTTGCTTTGGTAATTACGATAATTTTTCCGTCCGCAGGGGCGATAAAAGACGTGATATCTCTTTCGGTGTTTCTGTCGGGGTCTCTGAAAAAATAAAACATGAACACCGTCAGTATGAGAGCGACCACGGTAACCCAGTTCCATCTGAGCAATGCAGAGAGAATCGTGAGGGCAGTGAAGATTATGATAAAAGGATAGCCTTCTTTCGCAAATTGAAGCATCGGTATCAGAGTCCGTAACCCGGAGCCCGGAACCCGGACAAACCTATGCCCCTGTGTGTTCCCCGGCTTCCGCTATCTATTGCCTTTTTTTTTGTCTCTATTCTGCGATCTATGCTCAGTGCGCTGTCATTTATCACGCTTTTGACTTGTCCACAAGTTTGCCTTTTTTAAGCCAGGGCATCATAGCTCTGAGTTTGGCTCCTACTTGCTCAATATTATGTCTTTCACCTTTTTTGGTAAGGGCATGAAAGACGGGTTTGTTTGCTTTACATTCAAGCATCCAGTCTCTTGCAAATTCACCGGACTGTATTTCCCCAAGGATCTTTTTCATTTCCTTTTTGGTTTCTTCTGTTATAACTCTCGGGCCCCGGGTAAGATCGCCATACTGGGCAGTATTGCTGATAGAGTACCTCATGTTCGATATTCCGCCTTCATAAAGAAGGTCAACGATGAGCTTCGTTTCATGGAGACACTCAAAATAGGCCATTTCAGGCGCATATCCTGCTTCAACAAGTGTCTCATATCCGGCGGTTATTAATGAGGTCAGCCCCCCGCAAAGGACAGCCTGCTCTCCGAATAAATCTGTTTCAGTTTCTTCCTGGAACGTCGTCTCTATAACGCCGCCCCTGCCTCCGCCTATTGCGGAAGCATAGGAAAGAGCAACCGCTTTGGCGTTTTTCGACGGGTCCTGCTCTATGGCGATAAGGCAGGGAACGCCGCCTCCTTTTGTATATTCTGATCGCACAAGGTGGCCGGGCCCCTTGGGAGCGACCATAAATACATTGATGTCAGGAGAGGGTATGATCTGGTTGAAATGTATATTGAATCCGTGGGCAAAGCCCAGGTACGTACCTTTTTTCAGGTGCGGAGCAATATCACTGTTATAGGTATCCGCCTGGCTCTCATCAGGAAGAAGTATCATTACGATATCTGCTTTTTTTGTTGCTTCAGCGGGCTGCAGGGTTTCAAAACCTGCTTTTTTTGCTTTGTTAAAACTTGCTCCCTTTCGTACGCCGATGATTACTTTTACCCCGCTGTCCTTTAAATTATTGGCATGGGCATGCCCCTGGCTGCCGTATCCCATAATGCAGACGGTCTTCCCTTTCAGCGCGTTTTTCTTGATATCTTTATCGTAATAGATTTTCATTGATTCCTCCCCTTTTCTTAGAAAATAGATAATAGTCAGTGGTGAGCAGGAGCGGGTTGTTATTGATTCTTTTCCTTCAGAGAGTATCTGCTCCCGTCTCCGCCTGTTCTTATTTTGATTTCTTAAATCCTTCCCGCGCCATTGCAACGTTTCCGGTGCGGACAAACTCTTTTATTCCGAAGGGCCGTATTGTTTCAATAAATGCTGCTATCTTCTTTTCATCACCGGTGATTTCCACAGTGAATGTTGAAGTCCCTGAATCTACAATTCTCCCTCTGAATATCTCTGCCAGTCTGAGAAATTCTGTTTTGTCGTTTTTCTTGGGAGACACCTTAATGAGAACCATTTCTCTTTCCACATGGTCAACTTCCATATAATCTACAACTTTTATCACATCGATGAGTTTGTTGAGCTGTTTGGTTATTTGCTCAACTATCCGGTCATCGCCTGTTGTAACGATGGTCATGAGTGAGATGGCAGGATCAATGGTTTCGCCTACGGAAAGGCTTTCAATATTAAACCCCCGGCCGCTGAAAAGTCCCGAGACTCTCGAGAGAACTCCAAATTTGTTTTCTACAAGTACTGATATTGTATGCCGCATTTTATTCCTCTTAACTATTTGGACGATTCAAACCGCTGTTCCTATTTGACCGCCTTTAATTTCTTTTCAGGTTTTTTCTCTTCTTCATCAAAGATCATTTCATCAATTGCCGCACCTGCAGGAACCATCGGATAGACCTTCTCCCGCCAATCAACAACAAAGTCCATAAATACGGGCCTGTCCTTGATTTTCAGCGCTTCCTTCAGTACCGGCATGACTTCATCGGGTTTTGAAGCTCTTAACCCGGCTGCGTTGTATGCTTCGGCCACTTTTACAAAATCAGGCACTACATCAAGATCGGTGTGGGAATAGCGTTCTTTAAAGAAAAGCTCCTGCCACTGTCTGACCATGCCGAGGAACCTGTTGTTCAGAATAGCTACCTTTACGGGCAGCTTATTAATGACAGCCGTTGCCAGCTCCTGTATATTCATCTGAATGCTGCCGTCGCCCGCTATGTCAAATACCAGCTTGTCCGGACAGGCCAGCTGGGCGCCGATCGCAGCGGGAAATCCATACCCCATTGTGCCAAGCCCCCCTGATGACAGCCACCTTCTCGGTTTGTCATATTTGTAAAACTGGGCTGCCCACATCTGATTCTGTCCTACTTCAGTACATATTATTGCGTCGCCCTTCGTAATCTCGTATATTTTCTCCACAACGAATTCCGGTTTAATAATCTTCTTGTCCTGGTTGTACGTGAAAGGTCTCTCTTTCTTCCAGGCATCTATCTGTTTTATCCAGGCTTTTCTGACAGGGCCCCACTGTCCTTTCTGATCTTTCATAACATTGAGAATGTCCTTTAAGACATTTTTTATATCTCCAACGACAGGAAGATCCACATTGACGTTTTTTCTTATTGATGTGGGATCAATGTCAATATGAATGATTTTCGCGTCAGGTGCAAAGGCGCTTGTTTTTCCCGTGACACGGTCATCGAATCGAACTCCTATGCCGATGAGCAGGTCCGAGCCCTGAACGGCCTTGTTTGCATAGTAACTCCCATGCATGCCGAGCATGTCCAGTGACAGTTTATGAGTCCCGGGAAACCCGCCGAGACCCATCATTGTCATGGTAACGGGTATGCTGGTTGTTTCGGCCAGTTCTTTCATTTCCTTTGCAGCACCTGATAATATTACACCGCCGCCGCACATGATAACAGGCTTCTTGGCCTTGCTGATCATCTGTGCAGCCTGCTTTGTCATCCACTTATTCCCATGATAGGTCGGGTTATAGCTTCTGATCTTTACATCTTCGGGCCACTTGAACTCTGCCATGCCTGCTGTTACATCTTTCGGCAGGTCGATAAGCACCGGTCCGGGCCTCCCCGTAGAAGCTATATGAAAGGCTTCCCGCATGGTTTTTGCCAGGTCTTTCACATCTTTGACAAGGTAATTATGTTTCGTGCACGGTCTTGTTATTCCTACGATGTCAGCTTCCTGGAATGCATCGTTTCCAATCAGCATTGTAGGAACCTGTCCGGAAATTATGACCATTGGAATAGAGTCCATGGAAGCCGTAGCAATTCCGGTTACCGTGTTTGTCGCCCCAGGGCCGGATGTTACAATTGCAACACCGACCTTGCCGCTTGCCCGGGCATACCCGTCAGCTGAGTGAATTGCCCCCTGCTCATGCCGTGTGAGGATGAGTTCCAGGTCTTTCTCGTCATAGAGAATATCGAAAATATTGAGAACTACCCCTCCAGGGTAGCCGAAGACGTGTTTTACTCCTTCTTTTTTCAGACATTCTATTAATATTTCAGCACCGCTTATTTTCATTGAAATCACCAGACCTTGTTTTTGATGTGTTATCGGCGGGAAGCTTTAGTCACTCTGCCTGCTGCTTCCCGCTTTTCATTATAGCGCCAGTGCTTGCTGATGTAACCAGTGAGGCATATCGTGCAAGCCAGCCCTTTTTGATTTTTGGTTGAATCGGCTTATGCTTCTTTAATCTTTTTTTCATCTCATCTTTGCTGATGAGTAAATCCAGTTTCCTCTTCGGGATATCTATACGTATTGTATCACCATCTTTGACTATTGCAATCGGGCCGCCTTCCATTGCTTCAGGAGACACGTGGCCAATGCACGGCCCTCGTGTTCCGCCGGAAAAACGCCCGTCCGTAATTAAAGCCACAGAATTACCTAAACCCATTCCCGCGATGGCGGCTGTGGAGTTTAACATTTCCCGCATTCCGGGACCGCCTTTGGGCCCTTCGTACCGAATCACCACAACATCACCGGCCTTGATCTGTCCGCCGAGAATTGCTTTCATGGTAGCTTCTTCTGAATGAAAGACCTTTGCCCGGCCCTTAAA
>CALZGI010000324.1 GCA_945786855.1 Thermodesulfovibrionia bacterium
CTGTTATACTAACATGCTCAATTTCCGGGCCGCTAGCTCAGTTGGTAGAGCAACGCCCTTTTAAGGCGTGGGTCGTTGGTTCGAATCCAACGCGGCTCACCAGGATGTCCCCATCGTCTAGCCTGGCCTAGGACACCGGCCTTTCACGCCGGTAACAGGGGTTCAAATCCCCTTGGGGACGCCAGCAATTATATGAAATCCCTTTGGCGACAATGCCAAAGGGATTTTTCTATGTAGAATGAGTGGTTACATCTCTCGGGAGTCTATATTCCTTATAGGTTGAACCAACCTGAGGTGTAATTCTTTTTCTCATGGTAGACAATGAGCTCTGTCTCATTGGGACAGAGTGTTCCCCTGATCATCACAAACGTTCTTCCATTGTACCTGCCACCGGAGGCCATGCGGCATTCCGCCGCTTAATTGTTATGACAAGTGTCCAGCTTCTTTCAGAGACGATGAGCGTCATCTAGATGCAGACTGTTTTCTGGAATATGACACGCAACTCTTGTGAGAGGCGTTCAGCAGTCTGAAAAGGACAAAGTTAGATAGACTTGAAAATAAAGGTTAATAAAAACTGAAAAGTGCCGATATAAATGTAGTGTAGTTCAGACAGTAGGCGTATAAAAAGCCTTCTGTCTGTTGTCAAATGTCAGAAAGTATGAGGAATGAAAATATCGTGCGATTAACAGGGAAGAGATGCTGAAAGAAGAAGACAAAAGAAACTTCAGACGGTACAGGAATGAATCTGAGTGCGAATTAATTCTCCCCTCAGGAGTGTGTAAGGGAAGAATCATTGACTACTCGGATGGCGTCGGTGTTTCATTGGACAATCCCTCGGATTTAGAAAATGGTACAGTCGTACATGTCAGGGTTTTCAATTATAATCTGGAGTTGAAAGGAAGAATTGCCTGGGCACGGCGGACAGGTGATCATATCAGGGCAGGAGTCCGGCGAGTCGATAATTTCTCGGGAAATGTACGTTTTTACAGGCTCGCGGATATGCTCATCGGGATCAACAGGAGTGCGAAAACAGGAGTATTGGCTATTGAGAGCGGGTCGATCAAGAAAAAGATATTTATCAAGAAAGGTGACATTATCTGGGCAACGTCAACCCATGGAGATGAACGCCTTGGCGAGCATCTCTTAAAGAGCGGGGTTATTACACTCTCTGAGCTCGAGGATGCTTCTCATCATGTATTCAAGACTGGACGGAAGCTGGAAGATATTATCCTTGAAAGTTGCGGTCTGTCCCCTGAAAAAATTTCTCTCGAAATGCAGAAACAGGTCGAAGACGTGCTTCTCAACCTGTTTCTGATAGAAGAAGGAGCCTTTGAATTTATTGAAGGACCCATTTTTCCTAACGAAAAGATAACCGTGCAATTAAGTACGGCAAACATCATCTACCGCGGTATAAAGAAAATTAACAAGTATTCATTTATTAAAGAGATGTGTCCTTCTGTTGATGATGTCCTGAACCCTTCACAAAATCCTCTCAGGGTTTTTCAATCACTGGACCTTGAGGATGCTGACAAAGCGATTCTTTCCTGCATAAATGGAGTGGATCCCGTAAAAGCAATACTGGCGCAGTCATCTTCTTCCAACTATGAAGCGCTCAAGACGATCAGTGTCCTAATGGCAATAGGGCTTATCGACGTAAAAAAGGAAGATGAGGCACCGGTACAACTCCCTGTCGATGAGCTGTTCACAGAGCAGGAAGCGTCACCTTCAGATTATCTGAAGGAGATCGATGAAATTCTTGACACCTGTGATAACGGTGACCATTATGAAGTTCTTGGCGTTACAAAAGATTCCTCTCCCGATGATATTGACAATGCCTATTTCTGGCTGTCGAAGAGATTTCATCCTGACAGGCACTTTTCCCTGCATGCCCCGGATGTAAAGGAAAAGCTTCTTGCAGTTACCTCCAGGACAACAGCAGCCTATGAAATACTGTCTGATCCTGACAAAAAAAAGCATTATGACGAAAAAATTTCCGCAACTGCCCTGAATAGTGGTGTAAACAGGGAGGAAAGTCCTGAATCAGAAAAAAGGAGAGAGGCAACTGTAGAAATCGAGGCAGGCTCCATAATTGAAGAAACTACTGAATCAGCGCATGAACCTGAAACTGTCTGTGCCGAAAGATCAGACGAAAATAAAGAGATATTCAATAAACCTGTGGATCCGATGACATGGATGCCAGGGGAGGCAGACATGGATTTTGAACAGCCAGAAAAACTGCATGATCCCGGTCTCAATGTAGTTATGGTTGCACAGAAATCCCCCTGGTTCAGGAACAAGTGGTTTGTTTTGCCACTTATCATCATAGCTTTGACAGCAGTCGGCGCAGCCGTTTCACTTGTGAACGATAAGAGCGGAGAACCACTGAGGCCAGTTGCTCATAAAGAGCATGTTGTTCCCGCTGTAAAGGAAGAGCCGGTCAGATTAGCAGCACTCGATAGACCCGATGACACGGATATTCAGGAAGCTAGTTCTCATCCTGACACTTCAGTCTCCCCCAAAACCATATATTCGGATTACCGCGATGAGGCTTTTATGACAGTGTGGCTCAAGCTTTTCGAGTGATCAACGATTTTTGAATTTCGGGCATCATTTCAGAGTCCCTGTGATCGTTTTGCAGATAGTAAAACTCCTTATCAATCTCAATAATCGCACATTCTGCCCTGATAGAGGACCATGAGTATTTCGCCAACGAATGATTTTTTTAAAATATGCTCGCCGGGTTTGAACGTCTTCCCGGAAAAAGTGTGCCTGCTACTTCGCGTGCTCAATGATTTTCAGAAGTTTCCCCGCTGAATCGGGGTCGAGCTCTTTCAGCCTGCTGTAATAAACGAGCGACGTCTTTTTGTCGCCCTTCCTGGCATAGATAATGCCCAATCCTGCAAGGGAATCTACGTGCCCTGCTTCAAGTGACAGAGACTTTTTGAAGGATTCAATTGCCTTTTCGTAATCGTCCAGGTAAAAATAACAGTATCCGAGACCGTTATGGTAGTCCGGTGTGGAAGGTGATAATTCCACGGCTTTTTCCAGGTACTGATGGGCCTCTTCCGGTTTGGCAGTCTTTAAAAGCACCGTTCCGTACATTGCATTCAGTTCTGGATGCTGAGGCTGTGCTTTGATTTCATTTTTTATGATTTCGAGTGCACTTTCATAATTTTTATTATAGACAAGGCTTGCAATTGAAGATATTTTTTCCTCTTCGGGGATGTCCTTGCCGACACTGTTGCTTTTTGTGACGACCGGTGTCTCTTCTACCTCAGGCTCCTTATCAGCGGTGACCTCCGAAGATGCCTCCTGTGGTGGTTTCCTGCTCTTTATTCCCTCATCGGGGATGTCCCTGCCGCCGGTGTCGCTTTTCGTCACGACCGGTGCTTTTTCTATTTCAGGCGCTTTATCAGTGGTGACTTCCGTAGATGCCTCCTGTCGTGGTTTCCTGTCTTCCGCATTCGGGGAAGGGGCTTGGAGAGGCTTCTCTTCTTCTGCCGGCTGCAACTTGTATATCTGTACAATCCTTTCGTCAAGAAAAACAGTTTTCTGTATAATCGCACTCGGAATAGCAGACTTGACGGACTGCAGAAATGCACGTGCTTCTGTCATTCCTTTGAATACCCCGAGCCTGAGGGGAAAATATTTGCCTACCTGCTCGATACGAAGGTTGGCCCGCGCAGGGGGATCCAATTTATCGGCAATGTCCTTAAAGTGTTTTTGAGATGTTTCCAGGTCGCCGTGAGTCGCAATCTGGATCGTATAGATGGACGGTTGTTCTCCCTCTCCATTAGCGAGCAGTGGCACAAGGCAGACAAGGAGTACCAGAATTATTCGTACTGTGCGGTTCAAAAGTATATTCAGCAACACAATCTCCTTTTTCTTAGATTCATTAAAAATGTTAGACAATCAGGAGCACTTTGTCAACGTTGACAGTTCTTCTGTAAGGGAGAGGAAATAAACGAATGTGGAGTGAACAGGAGTATTTGCAGTGCGAAGGTGCTTATTTGTGTACCATGTGTAAAAAAAACTAAAGTTTTTCCGCTGAAAAATCGATATATATCATAGCAAGTAGTTTACATGTGTGAGGGAACTCACAAAGAACTCGTGAGCACGCTGTGCTTAAGGGAGAAAATATGTTAAAGGAAAGTATTTTCTGTACCGCAACTATATTTGACATGAGGAGGACAAAGACTGATTGGCAGTACATGATGTCTGAGAACCATGAGGGAGCCTGTGGAAAATTTCATTTTACTAAGAAGGTCTGACATTCTCGAAACTTTAACGATATATAGTTTTATACAAATTTCTCAGAGGGTTAAGCCTGATGAGAAGCAAAAAAAGGGGAGTTAAGATGACACTAAGAAAAAAACTGCTGGGGATGATCACATTTTTTGTTTTCGTCGCTCTTGCGATTGGTGCCGGTGGTGGATATGGTCTTTACAAGACGGGCAGTTCACTGAGCCATGTTGTCGACCAGAATATTCAACTGGCAAGCAAGGCTGACAATCTTCACATAACGCTGAACGGGACACGAATATATGAAAAAGAATTTTTTCAGTTTGCCGAACTGAAGGTTGTTGAGAAGAGAGACAATTATTATAAAAAATACATGAAGAAGATCGGCGAAATGAAAGTCGCACTGCAGGAACTGAAGTCCGGCAACAGTGAATCTGATGCTATTGTCGGAGAAATTGAAGGAGCAGTGAACGCTGCCGAGACAAATATGAAAAACATTGCCGTCCTGCTTATTCAGGGAGAATCATTTCTCGATATTCAGGATACCTACGTTCCCTACAGGACAGCTGTCAGACTTCTGAAAGCCAACATCATTAAACTGAAGGAGTATGTTGCTCTTGAGAATGATCGTGTTGTCGCTGAGATGACGGAACTTCAGAAACAGTTTTTTATGGTGTTCAGCATTGCCGCAGCGGTACTGATATTTTTAGGACTGTTAATTGGGTTTATATTTCACCGGCAGGTCTCCGGCGCATTGAGTACTCTGATGGACGGTATCAAGTCGATCAGCTCCGGTGAAATGACAGTATTGCCTGCCGAGTCACATGACGAGTTCGGTGAGATATCCAGGGCATTTAACAGCACGATGGATAAAATGAAGGAATATATCCAGACCGATGCAGAGAGGGAGAAGAGCCAGGAGAACCTTATGAACTTCCTTGATGTTCTCAGTACGGCGGCAGAAGGTGACTTTACAAAAAGGGCGCCTGTTACAGCAGATATCTTTGGTTCAGTAGCGGACGCATTCAATATGATGATGGACGAACTTGCGACACTCGTAACTGATGTCCGTGCCACTGCTGTCGGAATCGGAGAAGACAGTTCCAATACCCTGAACCTGTTGAAGAATATGGCAGACGGCTCTGAAAAACAGATGGTACAGCTGAAGAGTGCTACAGAGTCAGTCGACGAGACCTCTCAGGCAACGACGATTATTTCAGTAAAAACTGAGGACGCCACAGAGTTATCTGCCAAGGCGGAAGAGGCATCGCTGACGGGTGAGCAACTGGTCACGAAAAGTATTGAGGGTATGCAGGTCATCCGGGCCGCAGTGCAGGTCATTAATAAAAAGATGAAAATGTTTTCAGAGAGAATTATCGAGATCGGCACAATTTCAGGAATGATCTCTGATATTGCTACAAGGACAAACCTCCTGTCCATGAACGCCTCCATCGAGGCCTCCAGGGCGGGCGAGGCAGGCAAAGGATTTGTGGTCATCGCGGAAGAAATTCGAAATCTTGCAGACAGGTCAGCGAACGCTACCACGGACATAACGAATATTATTCGTTCGATTCAGACAGAGGCAGGCGAAATAACAAGCTCACTTGAAGAAGAGACAGAAATTGTTGAGAAGCAGTCATCTCTGTCATCGGAAATCAAAGCTTCGTTCAGCGAAATTAAGAGTGCTATTGACAGGTCAAAGGGAATTGTTCTCGAAATTAAGCCCCTGTCGGATACGCAGCGAGAAGTTACCAACAATGTTGTTCTTTCCATGGAGAATGTCAACCGGATTTCTCTTGAACTCCTGAGGTACGTTCAGGACTCTGAGAGCATATCGGAAAGACTTTCCAGTTCCTCCAGAAACCTGCTGTCATCTGTTGAAAAATTTAAACTTCTCGATAGCGGGGAGATCATTGAAAATAAAAGTTCTGGAGAAACGGCAGATAAAGTCATAGAGGCGAATACAGTGATGGAAAGTGAAAAGCTTACGGAACCTGATGGAGTAGGGGCCTGATGGCAGAAGAATGTTTATTTACCAGGCTTGTCAGAGGAAGAAAAGACGATCTGAATAAAATTCTGGAATCAGGATCTGACATAGTCGAGAAGGTTGTCTATTCTGATTTTGGGCTCTCTTTATCAGAAGTGACAAAAGACGAATAGGGCCAGCGATCGACGGATATGCCTGCGCCTTTCAGTTAAGGTAATATTTCAGGATCACTAATATTGTATCAGGCAGGGACGAAGGGTTATTCGCCTCTACAGGATGTCTGAACACAATATGCTGAGAGTACGTCCTTATAGTTGATACTTAGGATATTACGGACTTTTTTATTGTCCAGTAGTTTCTGATACTATGTAACGAGGTCTTCTTTTTACTTCTTCATAAATTCTTGCAATATACTCTCCGATAATGCCTAATGTGATCATCAATGAACTTCCGATGGCCAGTTGAAGCAGTATAACCGTAGTAAATCCCTCTACGGCAATCCCGGTCAACCAATTATAGATCGTCTGGATTCCGACTATCAGCGCAAAAAGTAAAAAAAAGACCCCTAGCATAGTGACTATATGCAGTGGCAATGATGAAAATGAAGTCACGGCGGTTATTGCAAGTCTTGTGAGACGGGGAAGGGACATTGTTGAATGTCCGCTACTTCGTTCCGGCACTTCAAAGGGTATTTGCATGTGTTTGAAACCCAGCCATGCTGACATGCCGCGGAAAAAAAGATTGCGCTCTCCCATCTGAAGCCATGCCTTTACAACTTTAGCATCCATTAATTTATAATCCGTTAAATTCGTCAGATCATACCCTGAGAGCCTCTTCAATAAGAAATAAAACATTTGAGCCCCGGCCCGGTTTATAAATGATTCTTTCCCTCGTTTAGATTTAACCGCCTCGACCACATCCGCTTTTGATTCACGCCACAGACGCAGCATTTCAGGAATGAGCTGAGGAGGATGCTGTAAATCTCCATCCATTAAAATTATTGCGCGTCCCTCCGCTCTTTCCAGGCCGGCGGAGATGGCTGACTCTTTGCCAAAATTCCTGCTGAGGCGCAAACCTTTAAGTGCCGGGGTCTTCTTCGATTCCTCTTCGATGATAGACCAGGAATTATCAGGAGAACCGTCGTCAACCAGAATAAG
>CALZGI010000325.1 GCA_945786855.1 Thermodesulfovibrionia bacterium
GTGAAAGCTTACAGCTTCATGTCTTTCTCGATCAGAGGCTTAAAGGGTTTAAGGGCATGATTTATGAACTCATTAAATTGATTGACAAATTCAATGTATGCATCAGCGTTTTGTTTCCCGTTTTTTAAAAAAGGATGAGAGCTATGTGCTGATACTTTCCGCATGTCTCTTTTTAGAGTCGAAGACTTTGCGGCTTTGATTAATTCATTCCTGCTTTTTTTAGAAATCTCCACTGTATTTCTCTCTCAATTTATTGTAATCCTCCACCATGTCAAATATCTTGAAATATTCTTCAATCATTGCCCAGTCAAGGTTTTTACTATGAAGTGACAGCAGAGTTTCTATATCTGCCATGTCAGTCCGTTCCCTTGAAGGATCATTTTTAATCGCCTGGACTTTAAGACCTATCAAATCCTCAGGCCTTACTACTTTTATCTTCATGGCGCCGCTGAATATTTCCCTTTCTTCAACTCGCTGAAGCATCTCATAACTTGCCTCTCTGAATGCGTGGAGGAAGTCAACCTCACCCATAACGCGCAAAGGAGAAATATACTGGGATACATTTTCACTGCGATGCCTGCATTCATACCCCAGCTGCTGCATGATGCTGTCAACTTTATCCATGTCATCACGATTAACTAAAAAATCAATGTCAACTGTGGATCGGCTTCCACCTAAAAGTCCCATGGCAAAACCACCCATAAGTGCATAGCGTATGCCTGCGTCTTCAAAGGCAGTCAAAAGCTTTTCTGTAACAATTTTAAAATCCATTTAGTGATATTGTACTTGCTCTTACACCAAAAGTCAGCATTTCATAATTAATGAGTACAAAAGCGGGAAAGATCGAAAGGATAAGGGGCCAGGCCCCGACACGAGACAAATTAAGAATGACTCCGTTTTGCAATTTGTACCCTGTCGGATCTTGTCTTTTCGGTGTTCATGTGTCCAGAGTCAGATCTATCCAGGCTGTTGAAAAACTATTTTCTTCCACTGACAATGTCATACCCGGAGATTGGGGTCAGGGCTTGAAAATGGATGCCTATCTTCTCTTAAAGCGTGAATGATTATTCTTTTAACGTGTCAGTTCCTGTTTTTTTGATAGTTCGTAAACCTGCAGGACATGATCACAGTCAACAAAAAAGGACTTGCGGTTTTCCGCAAGTCCCTGTCTGCCGAGAGGCAGGCCTGATTTGTAATTGGTAGCGGGGACAGGATTTGAACCTGCGACCTTCGGGTTATGAGCCCGACGAGCTACCAGACTGCTCCACCCCGCGATCCGAATATATACTTTACTGTGGCACAGGCTGAAATGTCAATGTGTGGCTGTATTTCACTGTTCGAACAGTGATAATTTACAGGTGGTTATGGGTGTCTAATGACTATCCGGGGGGAGTAGACGTTACTTCATATTCACCCTGATAACGTCTGCGATTTCCTCTGCAATGGCAGCTATCTCATCCATATTATCGCCTTCTACCATTACCCTGATTTTGGGCTCAGTTCCCGACGGTCGTACAAGGATTCTGCCGCTGTCGAGTTTTTTCTCAGCTTTCTTTATGGCAGATTTAATTTTGGGGAAATCTTCAATGGCTTTCACTTTGCGAACGGGTACGTTAAGCAGGATCTGCGGGTAGATAGGGACAGAAGATGCCAGTTTGGACAGACTCTTTTCCCGCCTGCTCATAATGGACAAAACCTGGAGAGCAGTTATGGGACCGTCTCCGGTGGTGTTGTAATCGAGAAAAATTATGTGACCTGACTGCTCTCCTCCCAGGTTACACCCGTTCTTAAGCATTTCCTCTACAACGTACCTGTCGCCTACATTTGCCCTGATGACCTTAATTCCCGATTTCTTCAGGTGCAGTTCAAACCCGATATTGCTCATAACTGTAGCAACAACGGTATTACCTTTGAGCTTCCCGTCTTTTTTCAGGTCTAGTGCACAAATAGCCATTATCTTGTCACCGTCTACAATAGTGCCCCTTTCATCACAGATAACTGTTCTGTCGGCATCTCCGTCATGGGCAATTCCGATATCAGCTTTGTACTCCAGAACTGCCTTCTGCATGGCTTCAGGGTGGGTGGTACCGCAGTTTGCGTTTATATTAATCCCATCGGGCTTTGCATTGATTGCGATAACGTCAGCGCCGAGTTCCTTGAGTACAACGGGGGTAATTTTATAGGCGGAGCCGTTGCTGCAGTCAATGACAACCTTCAATCCTTCAAGTGTCCTGCCTTTGGGGAATGTTGATTTGACAAATTCAATATATCGGCCCGATGCATCGTCCACCCTGACTGCCTTCCCAATTTTAGCCCCCTCGGGCCTTATTTTTTCCAGTGCCTTGGTGAACATGGTTTTTTCGATCTCGCTTTCCGTAGCGTCGGGAAGTTTGAATCCATCTGAAGAGAAAAACTTGATGCCGTTGTCAAAGTAAGGGTTATGAGACGCGGAAATTACAACACCTGCATCGACGCGGAGGCTTCTTGTTACAAAGGCAATGCCCGGCGTCGGCATGGGGCCGACAAGCACCACATTCATGCCCATGGAACAGATTCCCGACGTTAAAGCACTCTCAAGCATATATCCGGAGAGCCGCGTATCTTTTCCTATGAGTATTTTGTTCCGTCCGTTCTTTTTCCTGAGGACATATGCTGCGGCTCTTCCGACCTCATAGGCAATTTCCCCTGTCATTGGATAATGGTTTGCCTTTCCCCTGATGCCGTCTGTACCGAAGAGCTTCGCTCTTTTCTTTCTTTCTGCCATTCTTAGGGATTCTCCTTGCTTATTTTTTCTACTGATAAGTTTACATCGACCTTATTAATATTTTTCTTTATAGTGGGATCAGACAACTTGAGGTTTGCTTTGTATAAAAGATTGTTTTTGATTCCCTTAATATCAATAGGCTCTGTCCTGACCGTTTTAATTTTCGAAATGGCGCTCTTTGGGCCTTCAAGGATTACTGAATCGGGTTCTACTTTAATCTCCACAATCCTGTAACCTTTTTCCGGAGAGCCGACTATATGAGGCTTGACTGAGATGACTTTTGTCAATTGCCGCTCAATGGTAAGGCTTATGGTCTCAGGATCAATTCCCGTAATCAGAAATGATTTGGGAAGGGTGATATTCTCCTCGGATAACGTAAAAAAGGACCTTCCTGACTTGGCCTCTCCAATATCAAGAACAGCAGCGATGTCATTTGGTTTTAGATACCGCACGAGACGTTCCTGGCCTTCAACAGTAACTTTTATGCGTTCGGGATAGTCGATGATTTCCGACTTTTCAGGAATGTTTGTGAATTGAACGGGAATATTCATGGTGACTTCAGACCGGCCGCTGAGCATAACAAAAAACCACAAGGCGACGGCAATAAAGAACGAGGACAGTTTCAGCCAGATATTTATGGTAAAAAAACGTTTCATCATTTCTTTTTCTTTTCAGTAAAAAAATTCTTGGTAAGAAAGTCTCTCAGGGAGCCCATATCCACATTTTTTTCAATTTCATCTCCTGCCGCAGTCGTTATACTGCCGGTCTCTTCCGAGACTATGAGAACAACAGCATCTGTTTCCTCTGTTAACCCGATTCCTGCACGGTGCCTGGTCCCGAATGTTTTTGGAATATCGGCACTTAAGGTAATTGGGAGAAAACATCCTGCAGCAACGACCCTGTTGCCGCGAACAATAATTGCTCCGTCATGAATCGGTGAGGAGGGATGGAAAATACTTAACAGGAGTTCACGGGTTACCTTGGCATCAAGCTGGGTTCCCATTTCAATGAAATCCTTAAGGTTTGTTTCCTTTTCCAGCACAATAAGGGCTCCGATCTTTCTGTTCCCAAGCGCAATGGATGCCTTGACTATTTCTTCCAGTGACCTTAATTCCTCCGCAGATGCAAAGGAGGGGAGGAAGCGGGTTTGTCCCATCTGGGCCAGTGTCTTTCTGATCTCAGGTTGAAATAATATGATCAGTGCCAGTACAATCTGGGCCCACAGGCTTTGGATAATCCAGTCAATGGTATAGAGACCTAAATATTTTGAAAATAAAAGCGCCAGAAACAGAACACCCACGCCGATCAGCATTTGAACGGCTTTGGTCCCCTTTATGATCAAAAGGCCCCTGTAGATTATTACCGTAACAATCAGAATATCAAGGACATCCTGCCATCTGATTAATCGCAAAATTTCCATAATTGAAAATTATTATAGCAGGTTTATCATTATTATTAGAGAATGTCTGCTATGGCCTGATTAATTGTTATTGGTAATTTATCACGCACTTAGCCCGATAGAGGGCGGCCGGTGACTCAGAGGACGAGGGTATTGCCGAATACATAAATAAAATGCCCTTTTATCTCCAGGCTCTCTTCTTTCCAGTCGTCCGGCAGGGGCCAGAAGGGCCCTGCCTTTTTCACGGCTTTCATGGCCGCCTCATCCAGTGCCCTGTATCCTGAGGTCCTCAGGAGCTTTACCTCCTCCAGTTTGCCGTCCCGTCCGATTGAGAACTTCATGTACAGATCCCCGGACAATCCCTGCCGTGCTGCTTCCCTGGGATATTTCCATATGTCTTCTATCCTTTCTCTCAACATTCTCATATATCCGCGATGCTTGAATCCTGTCGTATCAAAGGTCAGTCCTTTTTTGGCTGGAGACCCCTTGCGGGCAAACTTTTCTATTGTGCCTTTGTCAAACAGATAAGAATAGGGAACACCATCAGCATTCTCTTCTCCCTCTTTTGATAAACCATTTTCCGCTGAAAGAGAAGAAGGGGGGGCTGTTTCACTCTTCTCCGAAGATGCCCCTTCTGTTGTGTCAGAAGATTTTGGTTTCTTTTCAATGCTGCTTTTTTTCTCATAGTCACCGCGTTCTGTTCCGGACAGGGTTTCGGGAGGCCGCTCTATTTCAGGAGGAACAGGGCGTGGCTTGAGGAGATATGGTTTTTTTTCTTTGACCGGTGGAGTTATTTCGGGAGGCGGGCTCGGGAGCCTCTTTTCAGGTTGAGTTTCTTTCTTCTTTACCGAGGGGCGAACCTGTTCAGGAACAGGCTTTGTCCTGCTCTCTTCAGGGGAAACAATATTTACGTTGAACACTGGAGGAGCAGTGACTCCCACAGGGTTAACCAGATACAGGAAGCTCATGAGCAGGAGATGGGATAAAATCGATGCTGATATATAAAAGTTTAAATTCAATTTTCTACACTGGAACCACTGCCTCTGGCAGCTGGTCTCACTCTTCCCGGTTCCTCACGGGATTTAATTATTGCCTTATTCGAGAGGAACAAGAGAACAGACTCTTATGGTTCTATTATATATTTATAGTCTATTCTACTTCCAATTCGCGGGTAAAAGAGAATTGAGAAAAGCTGCTGCGGGTGTCATCAGAGTCTCAGGAAATCATCAGAAACGTGCTGCTTCATAAAGGAAGGCCCATAACAGCACTCCTGATAAGAATGCCTTTATGGACTCTGATTATGTTATTCCCCTCTGTGTTCCGGAACTCTTACTGTCAGTACGGGGCAGGGCGCCTTTCTGACGACCCTTTCAGCGGTGTTGCCGAAGATGAGTCTCTGAATGCCGGCTCGTCCATAGGTCCCCATCACAATCATATCAATTTTCTCTTCTTCGGCGAACTTGAGGGTTTCTTCGTAAGGGATTCCCTGCACAATTCTTTTTTCGACATTGGGAAGCCCTCTGGTCTCTTCAATACAGCACGAGTCTATCTGTTTTGCTGCCCAATCATTCAGTTCTTTAGAAACTTCTTCGGTAGAAATATGAGGAATGTGCAGTCCCGTTGCCTGGGTAATATCATACACGACATGGAGAATATAAAGCTGTGCATCATAGTGCTTCGTAAAATCTACTGCATAGGGCAATGCATGGGAAGAGCCCTCTGAAAAGTCTGTTGGAAAGAGTATTCGTTCAACCTTCATGATCTGACCTCGCTGGTTTTTTGCCTTCCATCGGAAGACATGTTTTCATGATGTATAAATACCTGTTCAGGAATTAAGTTCATATATTAATTTCAGCCCCTCAAGGGTCAGGTTAGGATTCAGATAGTCGAACTTTGTCAAGTATGGTGTTATCAGACTTGCGAAACCGCCGGTAGCAAGAACACTGTACTGTATGTCCGTTTCTGCTTTTATGTCGTTGATGATTCTTTCGACGGCGCCTGCATGTCCCACCATGACCCCGGCGCGGATATTTTCCTCGGTATTTTTTCCCAGAATACTGTCGGGAGCTTTTAACTCTATTGCCGGAAGCTGCGCTGCCTTCTCCCCAAGAGTTTGGGCTGACAGGGCCAGTCCCGGCATGATGGCTCCTCCCCTGTATTCTCCTTTTTCAGAGACTACGCAGAAGGTGGTTGCTGTTCCAAAGTCTACGACAATTACACTTCCTTTATAGCGGTTATGGGCGGCAACTGCATTCGATATCCTGTCTGCACCTAATTCATCAGCATTTTTTATCCGGAATTTCAGGCCTGTCTTAATGGTATGGTGCACTATCACCGGCTCAATACGAAAACTTTTCTTCAATGTCTCTGTCAGCACAGGAGTCACTTCAGGGACAACTGAACAGAGAGCGGCCCCTTCCGGTTCTTTTATGTTCTGACTTCTGATAAACCCATTCAGAATATATGAGTATTCTTCGACATCACGACCCCCGACAATCGTTTTCAGACGCAGAACATTTCTCGTCTGGTTATCGTAATAACAGCCTATAGTTATGTTTGTATTGCCTGTGTCGATCAGTAAGATCATAAATAGAATTTGGAAAATGTTGTTTTATGAAACACCTGAATATCATTCCTGTCTTTACATTTAATCTTTAACGAGTGTTATATCTCCAGTCCTGACGGTTTCAGTTTCTCCTGAAGAGAGCGTGATGAGGAGTTCTCCGCTTTCATTGATACCGCTGGCAACTCCCGTTATAACACTGTTCTCATTTTTCACAGTAACCTGGTTTCCAATAGTGGAGTTTAAACGAATCCATTCATTAATTAAAGCCCCTCTATTCCCTGTTAAAAGGAATTTATAGGACCGCTCCATTTCTGCGAGCATTTCCCTTAAGAGGTTCAGCCTGTCCACAGGCCTGTCCTTTTCAGTTTTCAAGGATGTCGACAAGTCTCGTATATCAGCCGGAAGGGTTTTCACAGACATATTTACATTTATCCCGATCCCGACAGCCAGGAGATTTTTTTTATTCCCGAGCGGTTTCATTTCAATAAGTATGCCGCCGGCCTTTTTCCCTCCGATGAGTATGTCATTGGGCCATTTTATTCCTGCTTTCAGACCGGCGCTCCCTCTGATTGCTCTCACAGCGGCTACAGGGGCTGCTAATGTAATGAGGCGTGTTTCATCAATCGAAGATGGCGGACTGAACAGCACAGTAAAATAGAGATTGACTCCGGCAGGGGATATCCAGGTTCTTCCCAGCCTTCCTCTGCCCCTGGTCTGCATATCGGCAAGAACGACGATGCCTTCAGGGTCCTGGCGCTGCCGGCCTATCTCAAGTGCACGGTCGTTCGTGGAAGGAAGTGAATCGAAGAAAAGGATTTCTTTTCCAACAATGTCTCCCCTGAATACATTTTCAATGTTCAATTGAGTGAGCGTATCAGTAATCATGGTGTTCGTTCCCTGAAATAAATGAAATATGAAACCAGATAATTTTCTATACCTTAGACGCAGTAACGACCGGTCGGAGAGTGTCCCTCTATAGTCAAAGCCGTCTGCATATTAGATGAATAACTCATCCCGAAGCGAGTCTCTGCGAAGGGTCGTTCCGACGAGTTAATTGTCTGGTTGAGCACTATCTGTATTCTACGGATTAAGGATTATCAAAATAAATAAATTTCAGATTCCAAAACCTTATGAAAAATTTATGAGGTCGAAATTATTCATTCATTGAATCTTGTCCGGCCAGTCGCACTCCTTGAAAAGAACACATGCCATGCATTTCGGTTTTCTTGCAGAACAGGTTTCTCTTCCATGAAGGATCAGGGCACGGTTTACTTTCGTTAATGTATGTTCGGGAAGCTGTCTGACCAGCTCTTCTTCAACTTTGTCGGGATTTTTTGAGTGAGCTATGCCAAGCCTGTTCGAGACTCTTAATACATGGGTATCAACTGCCATGGCCTGTTTCCCGAATGCGCTTCCTAAAATTACATTTGCTGTTTTTCTCCCGACACCGGGAAGAGTAGTGAGTTCCTCAATGGTGGAGGGGACCTTCCCCTTAAAGTCTGCGACAAGTTTCCTGCAGCAGTTTATGATCATCTTTGCCTTGTTCTTGTAGAAGCCTGTCGGGCGTATTTCAGCTTCAAAGGTTTCGGGCCTTGTACCGGCATAGTCCGCTGCTTTTTTATATTTTTTAAACAGGTCCTTTGTTACTGCATTCACTCTTATATCGGTGCACTGGGCAGACAGGATGGTCGCCACGAGGAGCTCCAGTGGATTGGAAAAGTTCAGCGCTATGTGCGGGTCAGGATATTTTTTCAGCAGTAATGCTGTTATTTTCTTTGCATCAGCCACGTTTCTTACTCCTTGAGAAAAAATTGATGACAGGTCAGGCGCCTGTCTCTCTTCATTCTGGGCGCTGAGGGCTGATCCCTGACAGCTATTCTTCTTTCAGTACCCTTACTTCAACCCTGCCTTTCAAACCTTCTTTGAATCTTTCCGCATCCGCATCAGTTCCAACAATAGAATTGTAATGCATGGGAATTGCAATCCCGGGTTGAATGTCCAGTGCCGCCTGAACGGCTTCTTCGGCAGTCATCACGTAGGTTCCCGAGACAGGCAGCAATGCTATGTCTGCTTTCAATGATTTCATCTCCGGTATATAATCGGTGTCTCCCGCAATATAGATCCGCTGTCCGTTGACAGTGAAAATATATCCAACCCAGTTGCTGTCCTTTGTATGAAACTGTTTGTTCGTGTTGTAGGAAGGGACTGCTTCAATCTCAATTCCACTTACCGTAAGTCTGTCTCCAGGCTTTACGGTTTTGATATCCCCTGTCAGTTTGCCCGCACAGCCGGCAGTGGCCACAATGACCGTCCTGCCCCCCTGAACCTTTTGTATGTCCTCGGGGGAACAGTGGTCAAAATGTTCGTGGGTAATCAGGATAATGTCTGCTGTATCGTTCTTTTTGATTTTGAAAGGGTCGGTATAAATAATTTTTTCACCATCAATTTTAAAAGAGTCATGTCCAAGCCAGTGTATGTTTTCTATCATAGGTATTGTCTCCTTCCATTCTGCCCCGGCAGAATACGTAAGCAGTAAAAGAAACTGTAGAACAAAAAACGTGGAGTTTGCTTTGTGCATTTATTTTCTCTCACGTACGGTGGTTAAATTATATCATACCGCAGGGCATTCAGAAGAAATATCAGGACTGGAAGGAACAGGTTATTTTATAAGATTCAATAGATCAATCAGGGTCTGGTGACATTTATCTCTCTCCACTTATTAATGATTTTCTCAAACCGAGCCACTCTTAAATATGTACTATGACTTGACAGTTCCCGGTAAATGTGATAAATAAAGTTATACTATAGTCACGCGATCAGCCACATACAGCATGAATCATGGTATTCCCCATTAGTCTCTCATCAGAATAATCAGGCAGGATCAGGAATGCACGATGGATCCAGATAAGATATCAGGGAAAATTATCCTTACCGGCCAATATTGATTATCAGGAAGTATTAATTGTGACTGCAATCAAAATCAAATGTATCCATTTCAAGTTTTATCTTCTCATCTGCGTTGCATTGACATTTATAATTAAATTGTCTGCAGTTGCCGGACAAATTCTCTTTAGTGATGATTTTAGTGCGGACACTACGGGCGGTTATACCATAACCGATACATGGACTGAAAGCGGCACAGGACAATTTCTTTACGATAATGCAGGTGAACGAGTTCAGGTATTGACCGGTGACAATATAGGCCTGCAGTTTTCACACAGCGTGCCCTTACAGACCAGTGGCAGCTTCAGTCTGGACTTTTTCCCCACTGCCCTGTATCCCTACGGTGGAATAATACAATTGAGGCTTGTTGAAGATGTAAATAACTATTATTTATTGAAAAATACCGACGGCTATGGTCCCGGTGATTTTTGGAAGGTGGTTGGAGGAATACAGGCTGACGGAGATTATTTTATAAATAATTACAGTACGGGCACAAATTATCATATAGAAGTACACTTTAGTCCTGACCGCACTGAGGTACATGCATTCGGAGAGACTCTGGTCATTGATACAGATACTAGCAGTATTTCAGTGAACACGTTTGAGGTTGAGACACAACAACACGACGCGTATTTTGACAATATCCTGTATAGTGAGCACTTCCCGCCGACACTGATAGTGTCCGACCCTGACGGGACCGGTGATGAGCTGATTGTTGGAGGACTCTATTCGATCGTATACTCATTAGATGATATGGATGATATCGTGAATGCGGCATTCTACTATGACACTGATTTAGCCGGACTTGATGGAACTGCAATTGCCGGCACATGCGCCGCTGCTCCGGAGGGCACCGATGCCGTCTGCGTCTGGAATACAGATGGAATGGCACCGGGCAGCTATTATATTTACGGGATAGCTGACGACGGTAAGGGCCAGGTCAGTGCATATTCAACGGCACCAGTTAGAATATTGCCTGTTGACGCATTAAGTGTCGCGAGTGTAACCCGTATTTCTCATCCGGCATACAAGGCAGTAAATCTTTTTTATGGGGTGAGAGACTATGGCATCTGGAACAGGGACAACTCGAGAATAATGATTTATGAGTCATTAAATTATACTCACCCGTCTTATGGGACTACCGGAAGGGGGTTTGTATGGAGTTACGTATCTGACCTCCGCAACTGGACTGAGTCTGACAACAGTGAAGACTATGAAGCTGTAATGAAGCCCGTTCCGAATGTTGGAAATGCTACCACAGACGAATCAGTGTATTGGAGCCCTTTTGAGGGTGAAGAAAATATAATCTATACGACAATCGAAACGGGATACGTTGTAAAAATAAATGTGGATACAGGCTCTGTAACGAATGTCATCGATGTAGGTGCCGTACAGGGAACCAGATGTTATGGCTGGACCAATGATAATTATCATTTGATATGCAGCATGAAAGATGAGGACTGGTCCGACGGAGGGTATGAAATCGATGTCCAGACACCAGAGAAAACATACGTGAATTCATTGCCTCCGAATTGCAGTGCTGAGTGGCGGAGATGGCCTGATGCCACCGGTCATGGCCACTCGGGAAAGAGCCCGGGCGGGACAAAATATGCGAGCCATTATGGACAGGCAAACGATGATGGTGTGCGGGATTTGACGGTATGTTCTTTTGAAGAGGATCTTACTGTTGAATATCAGGAAAGCCCGCCGTACCCATGGGCCGGAGTCCATGTTTCATGGAAAGCGAGTGAGAACTGGTTTCTTTCCAATAGCGGATCGCCTCTTACTGTATCTCAATGGCCTTCAATACCGACTCTTGAGGAGTATAAGCTTTATCAGGTATTTTTTAACGGGACAGATTTTCTCTACCATGAACTTCTCGGGCAGCAGACAACTGTAGGCTGGGATGATTGCAGTCAATATTATTCTAATTATCACAGCCACTTTATTGCCACTCTCAGAAAAGACGGCAGGCAGGCATTATTTACAAGCACTGACGGACGATATTCCTATGAAGATTATGTTTTCAAGGGAGTTACTCCCTGGGGTTACGAGGGGTTTTTTATTGCAGACTTTATTCCTTACTCTGGGGAAGCCGGCACTTCCGGTA
>CALZGI010000326.1 GCA_945786855.1 Thermodesulfovibrionia bacterium
CCCTGTAGGGGCAATCCCTTGTGGTTGCCCTTTTTTCAATATCCTGCAGGGCACACACATAGAAAGACAGGCCTTTTGTCATTTTCTGACGAGATTCATTGGCAGAAGCCAGGGCACCCACAAGGGATGCCCCTACATTCACCATTCCATAACAAGCAGGATAATGATCTCGATTACAATGAGAATGATAATCCCCAGCTCAAGCAGATGCCCTCTCTTTGTTGAAATCTCATCGTAGATCATCCGGGCAGTTTCTGTAACGACCCGCAGCTTGTCTTTGATGCTTGTCTCCCAGTCCTGACTTCGAAACATCATCATGGCAGTCCGGTATAATTTTGCATAATATACATCTTCCGTCACCTTCAATGCATTATCCACCTTTTCAGTGACCGCCGTAAGCTCAGTGACAATTTCTGTGACCTTTTTTCCAAGTTGTTCATAATCCCGGAGCCTGAATGTCGAGACAGTCCCCCGCCTGGACAACTCACGGTAAATCCAGGCGAGCTGCCTGTCCAGAACATGGTCATAGTATCGAAGCTCAAGAATCTGGGCATTGGCAAATTCAAGAATATCAAGAATATCGGAGCTGCCCGACGGCTCTATTACCAGTGCGCTGTCATAATTAATGATCACGAGATCATCGGGATAATAACTAAAGCAGTGCTTTAAAGTATCTTCCCGCGTCTGTCTGCTCAGTTCGCGCGTTTCAAACAGCAGCAGGCGCGAGGGGTCATACCGGTCAAGAAACTCTGCGTTCTTAATGTCTCCTTGCAGTTCCTGAACCAGAATGATCATGTAATCTTCGGTATAGTCTTCCTTGATAGACGACCGTACTACTGCATCCCCCAGATCGCTGACCAGACCGCGGATGTAATTCCAGGCCTTTTCGTCGATGTCCTCATCACTGTCCAGTGCCTTGGTAACCCTCTCGAGATCACAAAACTCTGTCCCTGCTGGAATGGCTATACTGAACGCCAGAGAAAGAACACCAAAGTCAAATGCCTTTGCACCTACATGAACAGGCAAGTCCCGTTCGAAGAGGTTCTTTGAGAATCCAGGAAGCACAAATGAAACCGGCGGGTCTGTAAATTCAAGGGCCTTCATATAGGGATGCCGCGACAGACGCATTCGATAACTCTCTTTGATCCGTGACTCAACAAGCGAAAGCTTTATTTCGTCAGAAACATCATACAATCTGTAAATAATTAATCTGCCCTTATTTATCGCAATCATAACCAGCTCATTTGAGAATTGCTCTCATACATACATTATATCTCTTTTATCACTTCTTATCGCTGGATTCCCGATTAAATAAATGATACAATGAACTCATAAGACGCCAGAATTGAAAGGAAATACCTTGAATATATTCATCGACCGCATGGTGCGGGCGGCAAAACTTGATATAAGCCTCTATGAAGAAGTGGAGGCTGACAAAAGTGCCCTCGGGCAGGCGGTTCTGGTTATTCTCCTGTCGAGCGCAGCCGCCGGTTTTGCTCAAATAGGAAAGGTCGGTCTCAGTGGCATATTCATCGGGACCGTTCTGACCCTTGCAGGATGGGTTGTCTGGGCCTTCCTTACCTATATTATTGGCACAAAACTGCTCCCCGAAAAGAAGACCAGTGCGGACATTGGAGAGCTGCTCCGCACCATAGGCTTTTCCAGCTCACCCGGTCTTATCCGCATATTGGGGGTAATCCCCGGCCTTGGGAAACCGGTTTTCTTCATCGCCTCCGTCTGGATGCTTGTGGCAATGGTGATTGCCGTCAGACAGGCCCTTGACTACGAGAGTACCTGGCGGGCAGTCGGTGTGTGTATCATCGGGTGGATCATTCAATTGTTTATTATGGCGCTCCTGTTTTCCGTATTTATTGACTCTGCGGCACGGTCTGTTTGATTTTCCATCCAATTTGCATTGCATATGCTCGGCGAGCTCTTCTGTCTATGTTTCACTGAATGATGCACGGGAACTGTTTGCTCATGATCATCTGGACGGACGTCCCTTTCTTGAGGTAGTACGACCCCCCCCTTTTTTCTGAATCTCATTGATGAAGTTAAGAGGAGTCAAATGTCAGGCTCTGCCAAACGTGCGCTCGACGGTCCCGAGGAAAAATATCTTTCTGTTCGAATATCACCGCTCTATTGCCAGAGATGATTGAAAGTGAGTAAGGAAAGGGGACAAAGGTTAAGATTTATTATTCATAACCGGGGCTTTCATTTTGCGCTTCTGCGCTTTTTCACTCCTTTTTCGCCATCTGCAAGTTTTTTTATTACTCCCCTGTTTGCCTCCGGAAAATCAAACTGCTCGAGCCTGTCGGGATGTACCCACCGTATTTCGTCATGAAATCTCGGAATGAGCTCCCCTGAAAGGATCTCTGCCAGATAAAAGGTGATGTGAACGTGAATATGGTCGTACTTGTGGGAAACTGAGGTGACGATTCCACAGATATTAATTTCAATCCCCAATTCTTCCCGGATTTCTCTTATCAGGCATTCTTCAGGAGTCTCCCCTTTCTTCATCTTCCCTCCCGGAAATTCCCATTTGCCCTTTAAGGGGTCTTCCTTTCGACGCCTCGCAATTAAAATCTTTCCTTTTCTTTGAATAACTGCAACCGCGACTGATGTCAATTCGTTTCTTTCCTTTTTCACACGCCCTTGACTCCCGATACGCTGCAGTACTCTGATGGATAATATTTTCTCCGGAAATAAAGGGCAACGTGTACAAGCCCAATCAGAACAGGAACTTCAACCAGGGGCCCGATAACCGCCGTGAATGCAGCGCCGGAATTGATCCCGAATACCGCTACTGCCACGGCAATCGCGAGCTCAAAATTATTACTGGCCGCGGTAAAGGAAAGAGAGGCCGATTTCTGGTAATCTGTCCCGATCTTTTTTGACATATAAAATGAAAGGAGAAACATGGCAATAAAATAAATCAGGAGGGGAATCGCAATTCTCACCACATCGAGGGGAAGCTGAACGATGTAATTCCCTTTGAGCGAAAACATGACTACTATGGTGAAGAGCAGTGCAA
>CALZGI010000327.1 GCA_945786855.1 Thermodesulfovibrionia bacterium
CCCGTTGGCCAGCTCTATATTACCCAGGAGCTGAAAGATGTGTTCGACACCGCTCAGAAAGAAGCGGAGTACCTGAAAGATGATTATGTGAGCGTGGAGCACCTGCTGCTCGGGATCGTCAAATCAGACAGCAAATCCGAAAAAATATTGAAGAGCCTCGGAATCACCGATGACAAAGTCCTGAAGGCCATGCAGGAGATACGAGGATCGCAAAGGGTAACCGATCCAACACCTGAAGACAAATATCAGGCGCTGAAAAAGTATGCCCGGGACTTAACAGAATTTTCAAAAAAAGGAAAACTTGACCCGGTGATCGGACGGGATGAGGAAATCAGGAGGGTCATTCAGGTCCTCTCGAGGAGAACCAAAAACAATCCCGTTGTCATCGGTGAACCCGGTGTCGGAAAGACAGCAATCGCAGAAGGGCTTGCCCAGAGGATTACTTCCGGTGACGTACCGCAGGGCCTCAAAGACAAAAGAGTGGTCGCCCTTGATATGGGAGCCCTTATCGCAGGAGCAAAATTCAGGGGCGAATTCGAAGACCGCCTGAAAGCCGTTTTAAAGGAAGTAGAAGAGGCGCAGGGAAAAGTTATCCTTTTCATTGACGAACTTCACACTGTAGTCGGAGCCGGTTCCGCCGAAGGTTCAATAGATGCATCCAACATGCTTAAGCCGGCCCTCGCCCGGGGGGAGCTGAGATGCATTGGTGCAACAACGCTGAACGAGTACCGGAAATATATCGAAAAAGACCCCGCTCTTGAACGTCGGTTCCAGCCTGTGTATGTGCGGGAGCCGAATGTAGAAGACACCATTTCGATCCTTCGCGGGTTAAAGGAGCGCTACGAAGTCCACCACGGGGTAAGGATCCAGGATTCCGCACTGGTAGCAGCTGCTGTCCTGAGCAACAGATACATTACTGACCGGTTTCTCCCTGACAAGGCCATTGACCTTATTGATGAATCCGCAGCGAGACTGAAGATGGAAATCGACAGCATGCCTACTGAACTTGATGAACTTGAACGGAAGCTGCGCCAGTATGAAATTGAGAAGCAGGCTGTGATGAAAGAAAAAGACGACGCATCAAAGGAACGGCTCAAAGGCCTTTCTGAAGAAATTGCAAAGCTTTCGGAAAGACGAGATGTACTCAAGGCCCAGTGGATAAGAGAAAAAGAATCAATAGGCAAGGCCAGCTCCATTCAGGAGGAGATTGAAAGCTTAAAGATTGAAGCCGAAAAGGCAGAACGTGAAGGGGACCTGAACAGGGCGGCTGAACTGAAATACGGGCGGCTTCCGGAACTGCAGAAGCAGTTTAATGAAGAAAGCAATCATGACAAAGAAGAGGAAAGTACGGCGCGGCTCTTAAAGGAAGAGGTAGATGAAGAGGATATCGCCGAAACCGTGTCAAAGTGGACGGGGATTCCTGTCAGCAGGATGATGGAGGGAGAAATAGACAAGCTATTGAAGATGGAGGACAGGCTCAGGATGCGGGTGGTCGGACAGGATGAAGCAATCAAGTCGGTTTCCGATGCGGTCAGAAGAGCGCGGGCAGGAATCCAGGACCCGGACAGGCCCATCGGATCCTTCATTTTCCTCGGTCCGACAGGCGTCGGGAAAACAGAACTGGCACGGGCGCTTGCGGAATTCCTCTTTGATGAAGAAGAGGCGATGATCAGGATCGACATGTCCGAATATCAGGAGCGGCACACCGTTTCACGACTTATAGGGGCGCCTCCCGGTTACGTTGGGTACGACGAAGGAGGGCAATTGACGGAAGCTATCAGGAGAAGGCCCTATGCAGTCATTCTCTTTGATGAGATAGAAAAGGCCCATCCTGAGGTATTCAATGTCCTGCTCCAGCTGCTTGATGACGGACGGTTGACCGACGGACATGGCAGGACCGTTGATTTCAGAAACACCGTTGTAATATTAACCTCCAATATCGGAAGTCAGCACATACAGGAAATGCTTACGAAGTGGACGGAAGAGGAGCAGATCCAGAAAACGGTGATGGAAGAATTAAAGAAATTCTTCAAGCCTGAATTCTTAAACCGGGTAGATGAGGTAATTATATTCCACTCTCTGTCAAAAGAGCTGCTCATGAAGATTGTTGACATTCAGATCGACCGAATGAAGCATTATCTCAGGGAAAGACATGTTGACCTCGAGCTTTCCGAAAAGACAAAGGCCTATCTGGCAGAAGTCGGCTATGACGAACTATATGGGGCGCGTCCTCTGAAGAGGGCCATTCAGAAGGAAATCCTGAATGAGCTTGCCACGAAGCTCCTGGAAGGGACCTTTCGCACAGGTGATGTGATAGAAGTCGATATGGATGGAAACAACATTCTCTTCAATAAAAAAGCGTCCGGGAAAAAGGAAGGAGTTTCAGCTCACTGAGAAGAATATCAATAGCCGTACAGACATTACGAAAAACCTTTACACCAGGGGAGGCAGCCGCCTCCTCTCTTTATTGATAATCCGTGCTCACTGGCACAGCGATACACGGATTTGACTTTCATATATAAAAAACCTACCATTTGTTATAAATTAAGACGTATATGTTTTATTATCCCTTATGCAAAGGGGGACAGACTTTGAACGGGAACTCAAATCGTACATCAGGAGTCATGCACCTGCTTTCAGCTTTCCTTTTATTCCTCAGTTTTTTTGCTTTCATATCATGTGACAAGAAACCACCGGTCAAGATCGGTTACGTGGGGGGCCTGACCGACCGGGTCGCTGACCTCGGCATTGCAGGCCGGGACGGAGTCATCCTGGCAGTGGAGGAAATAAACCGGAAAGGAGGGATAAACGGAAGGACTGTCCAACTGTTCATTCGTGATGACAAACAGGATGCCGCCACCGCCATAAAAGTGGATAAGGAATTAATTGATGAGGGTGTGACAGCAATTATCGGCCACATGACAAGCTCCATGTCCATGGCCGCGCTTCCCCTTGTGAACAACACTGACACACTTATGATAAGTCCGACAACAAGCACCAATACTTTAACGGGCATGGATGATAATTTTTTCAGGGTCTATCCGGAAAATGCCGAGGCAGCAAGGCTCCTGGCAAATCATGCCTTTGCTGATATGAACATAAGAGACATTGCGGTCCTCTTCGACCTCGGCAACCGCGCCTATACAGACAGTTCGTACAGGAACTTCAGGAAAGAGTTTGAGAGGCTTGGGGGGACAATTAAAAGTGCTGAGACCTACACTTCAGGCCCGGAGGTTGCTTTCACGCCTCTTGCAAGGAAAATCATGGCCCTCAAGCCTGACGGTCTTTTCATCCTTGCAAGTGCTATGGACACTGCCATGATGTGTCAGCAGTTAAAAAAAATGAATGCGGTGCTGCCGATCATCACCGGCGAGTGGTCCGTCACTGAAGACGTTCTTGAATTCGGAGGAAAGGCGGTTGAAGGTATTCACTTTTATCACACCTTTGACAAGACAAACAAAAATCCTCTCTTCATGAAATTCAGAAATGAATTTCAAAAAAGGTTCGGATATGAGGCCGGCTTTGCCTCTGTCCATGCATATGACGCTGCAGGGGTTCTGTTCAGGGCCCTGCAGAAGAATGACAATCCTTCGGGGCTTAAAGAAACGATGAAAGAGATGGGCCCCTTTGAAGGACTGCAGGGAGAAATTATACTTGACAGGTTCGGGGATGTAAGTCGCCGCCATTTTTTAATGACTATCCGTGACGGAGCGTTTTATTCTTTGGATTGATTTTATGCATAGGACGAGGAATCTCAGAAAATATATCTTATTAAGACTTATTCTTGCCATAACTCTCGCAATTTTTATTGTAGGACTGCTGTCCTTTTTATATCTGAAAAAAAAGACATCCGAGAGTGTCCAGACAAAAAATGAACTGCTTGCAAAGGCAGTAGCAGGAGAAGTACGGGGCTTTCTTAATGAACCCTATGCCATACTGACTCAGACTGCACTGTTCCTTTCTTCCCACAAACATAGCGGGCATGAAACCAGTGACTTATTGGACACCGTTGTCCGGAAATCAGGTTTTTTCGAATCTCTCTTCCTGATTGACCGGAACGGGACAGTGTTCGATGCAGGGCTGACGGTATTACAGTCCCCTCTGAGGGAAGATTACATCGGGCTTGATTTTTCAGCCCGGAAATATTTCAAAGAAACATTAGCCTTAAACATACCGAGATGGTCAGACACATTTCTCTCTATGGTCACCGGGGATGTATCACTCACCCTCTCCATCCCCTTTCATCAAAATTTGCTGGTCGCCAATTTCAGCATTGAAAAACTGTACGACCTCACCATACGGTTAAAAGCCGGGGAACATATTATTACTTCAATTATCGGAAGCAGCGGAGCGCTCGTATTTCATCCTGACAAAAAACGTGTAGACCAGCATGTGAACCTGGGCAATATTGCGCCGGTTACAAATGCACGGGCGGGGGGGCTGGGGACCCATGAGTACGTCTATGAAGGAACCGCCTATATTGGAAGCATTACCGTAATCCCCGAGACCGGCTGGATGGTGCTGGTTTCACAGACCATTGATGACGCTTATGCACCTGTAACACGCTTGATACGAGTATTCCTTTTCGGTCTGGCCATTGCAATAATTATCACAGCCAGCATGTCTGTCATCGTTTCAAATAATCTCGTTCGCCCTCTATCGCAGCTCAGGGGCAGTTCAAGGGCCATTGCGGGCGGGAAATACGACACTGACCTTCCGTCACAGCAATACACTGAGATAGAGGACCTTGCCAGAAGTTTCAGAGATATGGCATCGGCAATAAAAAAGCGCGAAAACCAGCTCATGAAAAGTGAGGAACGAAACAGGATTCTGGTTGAGACCATGAATGACGGAATCGTAGTCATTGACCGGGACAACAAATTGACCTATGCCAACCCGCGGCTCTGCAGATTGCTCGGATATTCAGACAAAGAAATCCTCGGCAGAAATCTTAAAGATTTTTTCGACAGCACAAATCAGAAAATATTGCTGGACCAGCTGGCAAGGCGCAGAAAAGGAGAGGACGAGGCATATGAAATAGAATGGACAAAGCAGGATGGGAATAAAATGTTTACTATCATGTCTCCAGTACCCTTATATAGCGACGGTGAATTCCGGGGAAGCTTTGCCGTCATTACCGATATCACGGAGCGAAAGAAACTGGAAATCCAGCTTCTTCACTCGCAGAAACTGGAGGCTGTCGGACAGCTGGCCGGCGGGATTGCCCATGACTTCAACAACATTCTCACGGCCATGATCAGCTACAGTTATCTGTTAAAAAACAAACTGGATGAACACAGTCCCCTGAAGGACAATGTGGATAAGATCCTCTCCCTGTCAGACAGAGCATCCCAGATAACAAAGGGGCTCCTGACCTTCAGCAGGAAGCAGTATTTTGACTTCAAACCAATAAGCCTGAATGATGTTGTAAGAAACGTTATAAATCTCATTTCAAAATTCGTTGGGGAAGAAATCGTGATCAATACAAGGTTTTCTGACCACGAGCCGAAAATCATTGCGGACTGGACACAGGTTGAGCAGATACTTGTGAATCTTGCGACCAATGCGCGGGACGCAATGTCCGATGGAGGCACCCTGACAGTTGCAACGGACCTTGTGGAATTTGACAAAACTTTCATCAATACCCATGGTTTTGGAAAACCGGGAATGCATGCCGTCTTGACCGTTTCTGATACCGGGACCGGAATGAACCAGGAAACAAGAGATAAAATATACGAGCCCTTCTTCACGACAAAGGAAGTCGGAAAAGGGACAGGGCTGGGGCTTTCAATTATTTATGGAATAGTAAAAGAACATAACGGACACATAACTGTTCATAGCGAGGAAGGGAAGAGAACAACATTCAGAATATTTTTTCCGTGCACAACAGTTTCCCCTGAGGATGCCAGGAATGAGAAACCTGCGGATTTCACCGGAAACGGACAGTATATCCTTTTAGCTGAAGATGAGGAGATGGTGAGGAAGTCTATCAGAACCATTCTCAATGATTCCGGCTATAATGTCATTGAGGCAGTAAACGGAAAGGGTGCCGTTGAAAAATACAGCCGGAGCACTGACACTATCGGGCTTCTCCTCCTCGATGTTGTAATGCCGGGAATGAACGGCAGAGAGGTGTATGAGGAAATACAAAAAGTTACTCCTGATATAAAGGTGATTTTCATGAGCGGGTACACTGCAGATGTAATACGCAGAAAAAATATTATGGAAGAGGATGTCATGTTTCTCTCAAAGCCGATTTCTCCTGATGTCCTGCTGTTAAAAATCAGGGACGTTCTGAAGGGGTAAAAAAATTTGATCATTGTGCCTTTTTTCGTCTAAAATAGGAATTGCTTTTCAGGTTTCAGGGGACATGGAGGAAAGGAATGAGACAAAAGCGTTTGCAGCATGATCCATCGGTGTCTGACGTTCTGAAGAAGGTCTTCGGTTTTCCCCGGTTCCGTCCGAATCAGGAAGAGATTATCAACAACATCCTTGAGAAGAGAGATGTCTTTGCCGTCATGCCGACAGGTGGAGGCAAATCCCTCTGCTATCAGCTCCCTGCTAAAATAATGAAGGGCACGACGATCGTCATAAGCCCTCTGATCTCTCTGATGAAGGACCAGGTAGACGCTGCTATCGAAAACGGAATCGCTGCGGCATACATGAACAGCTCTCTGTCCCCGGCTGAAACAGTATCCGTTTACGACCGTCTGAAAAGCAATTCGCTGGACCTGCTGTATATTGCCCCTGAACGCTTTGCGATGCACGGCTTCCTTGAAACATTAAAATCGGTGCCTGTGTCGCTTTTTGCCATAGATGAAGCGCACTGCATTTCCGAATGGGGTCATGACTTCCGCCCCGACTATCTGCGCCTCTCAAATATAGCAGCGCTCTTCCCGGACATCCCTGTTGCCGCATTTACTGCTACGGCTACGCAAAAAGTTCAGAATGACATCAGCAGCAAACTGATGCTGAGATCACCGCTGACCGTGCGGGCTTCATTTGACCGTGGCAATCTTTTTTATCGGGTCGAAAGCAAAAGGGGACTTGACATGCAGCTTATCGATTTCTTGAGGGACCATGCAGATGAGCCCGGTATTATTTACAGAACTACCCGCGAGTCTGTAAACGGCCTGACTGACATGCTGACGTCCCACGGGATAAAAGCCCTGTCCTATCATGCCGGTCTGAAACAGGAGGAACGGAAAGCAAATCAGGAGACATTCAACAGAGACGAAGTGAATATTATCGTCGCGACCATCGCATTCGGCATGGGGATCGACAAATCAAATGTACGCTTTGTTATTCACGGAGACCTCCCGAAAAATATGGAGGGCTACTACCAGGAAACGGGCCGTGCAGGGCGGGACGGGGAACCTGCGGAATGTGTGCTCTTTTTCGGAAGGGGGGACATTCCGAAAATGAAGTATTTTATTGAACGGGCTCCCGATGAAAAAGAACGGAAA
>CALZGI010000328.1 GCA_945786855.1 Thermodesulfovibrionia bacterium
GTGGACAATACCATGTGACCGGTCAGGGAGGCACGGATTGCTATTTCGGCTGTCTCCTTTTCCCTTATCTCTCCGACCATCACGATATCAGGATCCTGACGCAGGACATGTTTCAATACTTTTGCAAAACTCAGACCAATGTTCTCATTCACCTGATTCTGATTTATTACTTCCAGCTGGTATTCCACCGGATCTTCAATGGTGACTATATTTTTTTCAATGCTGTTTAAGAAATTGATTGCCGAATACAGCGTTGTACTCTTTCCGCTTCCTGTTGGTCCGGTAACCAGGATAAGGCCAAAAGGTTTATGAAGCATATTTCTGAATCTCACGAGGGTGTCCTCGTTAAACCCGAGACTGTTCAGATCTAATACAGCGCCTTTTTTATCCAGTACCCGCAACACCACTTTTTCACCAAGGATTCCCGGAAGTGAGGAAAACCGCAGATCAACGGACCTTCCCTCGAGATAGACCTGGATTCTTCCGTCCTGAGGCAGCCTTCTTTCCGTAATATCCAGCTTTGCCATTATCTTTAACCGGGAAATTACCGCCGGGTACACTTCAGGTTTAGGGGTCATGACCTCATACAAGATTCCGTCAATACGGTAGCGTACCCTGAATTTACCTCTGTCCGGTTCGATGTGTATATCACTGGCCCGGTCTTTAATGGCTTTAAGGATGATGAGATTAACCAGGTTTATTATGGGGCTCCCCCCGGCCATGTCCCCTATCTCCTGGAAGGCCTGGTCGTGATTATCCTCCACGAGCTGGAGTTCATTCTCATGCAATTGGTCAAGGAAATCATCAACCTGGATATCTTCGTCATAATATGTGTCTATAGCCTGAAGAATGTCCGAAGACCGCGATAGAATCGGTTTAATAGTGCATTTGGTTATCTTGGACAACTCATCGAATACAAAGACAGCCTGGGGATCAGCAGTGGCAATAAAAAGATCATTGTTTACCTTAAACATCGGAATGACACGATATAGTTTTGCTTTGTCCTTCTGGATTATCCTGACTATTTTGGGATCAATGAGGCCTTTACGGAGCCATACATGGGTATACCCGAGCTGCTTGCTCAGTACTTCTACGAGGGCATCTTCGGAGATCATCTCCTCCTCCACAATGATCTGTCCCAGCCGCTTGGCAGTTTTTCTCTGGATCAGCAGGGCAGCCTGTAACTGCTCCTCTGACAGTAACTCCAGTTCTACCAGGAGTTCACCCAGTTTTTTCTTTTCAATTGGGTGAGCGACCCTCATACGAAGCTCCTCCTTCTTTCTCCAGATTGAAATATATATCGATATAATCGGTTATGCGGGTTATGTTTAATATCTCGTTGCATAAAGGATTGGGGTTGAAAATTTCCAGGCTCCCCCCTTTTTTACGGATCTGATTATAGTATTCCAGCAGCTTCTCCAAACCCTCACTATCTATGTAGGGGACTAATTCACAATCAATCACCAGTCGAAGATCATTCCTGTCCAAACAGTTTTTGACCTCTTCATCCAGCAAGGCCATGTTTTCTCCGATAAATGCAAAATCCGGGATTAAAAAAATTTTCATACCAGATTTATTGCGTCTTACATTTTTAGCAGACATTTATTTCCTGTGTTCCCTTTCCCTTTTTAGCCCGCACCGGACTGCATAGGAATATACATTCCTTCCCATGTTATATTTATCGGAATAATTTGTAGAAACTTAATCTTTTTAAGAATTAATATTGAGGGGTTAATACCTCTTGTGATACTTCGCTGTTAAAATGAGGAGGTTGATTCAACTAGTTTAAAGAAGATGTCAACAAGCTCAGGATCAAGCTGTTTTCCTTTAACGCGTGCTATTTCAGCAATGGCATCCTCATGGGAGATATGTGCCCTGTAGGAACGTTCACTGGTCATTGCATCGTACGTGTCCGCTATTGCGATCACCCTTGAATAGAGAGGTATCTCTTTCCCCTTTAATCCTGAGGGATACCCGGTTCCGTCATATCTCTCATGGTGATAACGAATCGCGTTCAACGACTCATTGAGCTGCCCTATCGGCTTTAATATCGTGTACCCTTTTTCAGGGTGCTCCTTTATATAACAGAACTCCTCCTGAGTCAGCTTTCCCTCTTTATTGAGTATCTTCCCCGGAACCCCGATCTTGCCAATATCATGAAGCATGGCAGCCCAATTGAGCGCTTCTTTTTCTCCTGAAGAGAGGTCCATAGCATCAGCAATCATCATTACAATTGTGCTCACCCTCTCTGAATGTCCTCTGGTATACGCATCTTTGGCTTCTATCGAATATACCAGTGTCTTTATCACATTTAACAGGAAATCCTTCAAATTTTCATATAACTCTGCATTTGTTAAGACCAGTGATATCTGTTCAGCAAGGGAGGTGAGCAAACTCATGTCTCCAGTTTCAAAGGCATTTTTTGTCTCATAATTGATGATGCACAGAATACCGTCTAAAGAATTCTTTAATTTAATAGGCGCCGCCAGTATGTCCAGAGAAACATTATGGAGTTCAGCCGGAAATGAATCATCACATGCTGCATCTAAAAAAATATGAGCAGGATGTATATCAGAGGAGGATACTCTCTTTATAATTATTTCATCGATTATGGCAATTAAGGAATTATCATGAATATCGAAAGGCACACTGGACGGCGAACTGCACACTATCTCAAAAATATCTTTGCCGGGTAAGGATACGAGGACCACATCTGGCTCGATGGCATTCTGTAAATGCTCAATGATAAATTTAATAGAGTGTTCATTTGTATCTATCTTACCCAGATTTTTTCCGACTTCATATAGAAGATTTATTTCTTCATATCTGTTAGACAGCTCGTTTGCGAGATATTCTGTTTCAAACTGGGCCTGAATCTCGTAGGAAATTCTGTTTGCAACCTCCCCCAGGAACGCTCCCGCCCTGTTAAGCATACTTCCTTCATGTGCAGGCGAACAGGCACATAGTATCCCGACCAGTTCCTTATTGCATTGTAATGGAAAGCCTATGATTTCAATATCATCACAATTTGCTTGTACCATCATGTTCCCGGACGTTTTTAGCCGTTGAAACAGATTAAGTATTTCCGCACCGCACTTGCCCGGTATTGCCTCCATCATACGGCAACTCATCCCATGAGAGTTGTCATGACCGCACATCATTGTATCCCCTTCAGGGCTTTTTATATCGATAGAAATATCCAGAAGACGTGATAGATGATAAAGCAATCTATCAATCCCTTGTAGATCTATGTCAAATTTTCGGCTCTTTTCAACAATATGCATCAGACAACTCCCCGAATAAAACCAAAGCGCGGGACATCCTTCTGTTCCGGCAGATAATATCCCAGGTGTTATAGTGTGGCATTTGTCTCCTGCAGCTTTGAAAAACACTCGTTGATTAAATTAAGCATGCTACTGGGGCTGAAAGGTTTTTCGACAAAATGAATATTTGACATTTCTTTAGCCCACCTGCGTAAGGCATTATCAATTGAAGATGTCATCACTATGACAAAGTAGGGATCTTTGTTCTTATGGAGTTCCATCATTTTATACAGTTCCTGCCCATCGACAAGGGGCATATTTATGTCTGAAATGACTACTACCGGTTTCTCTTTGACAAACTTTTCCAGTCCATCAATGCCATTAACAGCAGTTAATACTTCATA
>CALZGI010000329.1 GCA_945786855.1 Thermodesulfovibrionia bacterium
AAAAAGCCGAAGCCATCATACGTGATGCGAATATTGAAGCAGAGAGACTCGAAAAGCTTGGCGATGACATATTAAAGAACATAATTTTAAAACATATCATCAAGATTCTTCCGGGTACATAACATGATAGTTAAAATGTCCAAGGTAGAGATAGCAGGACCAAGAGAACTGCTTGAAAAAGTCCTCTATCTCCTGCAGGAGTCAGGTCTTCTTCAGATTGAGCCGAATACCAAAGGCTTCATAGAGAATAAGGACTCAGTCTATATAGACTCCTTTCTGCCTGATAAGGATACCATGTCAGAACAATTTTTCCTTGAGGACCTGAAAGGCAAAATAGATGAACTGTTATCGTATTTCCCGAGAATCCCAACAAAGAAAAGTACCATGGACCCCCGGCCGATCATTGATACGATCAGTGAAACCCTTCAGCAGCACCTCCTGAGCTGCCGTGAAATGTCGCAAAAGAATGAGAGCCTCCGGAAGGAGCTTACTGAGCTTGACCGCTATAACATATTCCTCGATTCTATCGAGTCCCTCCTCAATGGCTTGAGGAGGACCCCGGATACGGATTTGATAGGGCTTACTCTCCGTGACCCTGAATCCATAGAGCTCCTGAAAAAATTCCTGACAAAACAGGCGGAAGGGAAGTTTGACCTCAGGACATCAACTGCTTCTGATGGAACAATCGTAGGACTGATCGCTATAGAGAAAGAATTGTCAGATAAAGTAAAAAGCACCCTTAGTGACAAGGACATCCCGGAGTTCAGGTTTCCGTTTTCCTTTGAAGGACTGTCATTCTTTCAGAAAATTGAATTATTAAGAAAGAGGATTACCGAAATATGCAGTGATATCGAAACCCTTGAGATGCAGCTGGACAGTTTTGCAACTAAGTGGGGGACTATTTATGCAAGGGTAAAGGAATGGATAGATGAAAGCCTTTCTGTTTTAAACGCTACCGGATCAGTGTTTGAGACAAGGATGTGTTTCCTTATATATGGCTGGATGGCTTCTCAGGGCGTAGATGAACTCAGGACAAGGCTGAACAAGGAATATGAGGGTAAAGTGGTGCTGGATGAAATGGAGATCCTGGAAGAAGACCTGGAACGGATGCCTGTTATCCTGAAGAACCCGCTTTATTTTAAACCGTTTGAACTCTTTACAAAAATAATCCCTCTGCCCAGGTATTCATCGTATGACCCGACTCCATTCATCGGCATATTTTTCCCGGTTTTTTTCGGGATGATGCTCGGTGATGCAGGGTATGGGCTTATACTGTTATTGCTCTCCCTTTTTATGATAAGGAGATTCAAAAAGAAACTATATGTTAGGGATGCCTCTAAAATTCTTTTCATATCCTCTCTCTATACCATATTTTTCGGGATAATCTATGGTGAGTACATCGGTGATCTCGGTCATAAGTTCTTTGGCCTAACCCCCCTGTTAATTGAAAGGCGAACGTCGATTATGCCGATGTTATATTTTGCCGTCACCGTAGGTGTGGTTCATGTAGTCCTGGGGAGTTTTCTGGGATTTTTATCTGCCTTCAGGAGAAAGATGAAAAGAGAGGCGCTCAGTAAGTTTTTGAACCTGCTCGTTATCATCTGCATACTCTTTCTCATTGCATCATTATTTGGCCTGTTTCCCGTTCTGCTGACGAGACCTATTGTATTGGCGATATTATTTCTGAGCCCCTTTCTGCTATTCGCCGGCGGTTTGCTTGCCCCTCTTGAACTGATGAAGAGTATCGGGAATATTATTTCCTATGCAAGGATAATGGCAATAGGTCTCACCTCTGTTTTGCTGGCATATGTTGCTAACCGCCTTGCAGGGATGACAGGCGATATCGTTACCGGCATTGTCGTGGCCACACTGATACATCTGCTCAATATCATAATAGGGGTGTTTGCTCCAACTGTTCATTCACTGAGGCTTCACTATGTTGAATTTTTCACCAAGTTTATCGAGCCGGGGGGAAGAAAGTTCGAACCCTTTAAAAAGGAGGAGAAGATGTCGCAGTAAAAAACGTTATAAGTTATATGTTATAAGTTAATATGTTAAAAAATTATTATCTCATTCCGAATTATCTGACACACATAACGTATAACGAATAACTAAACGGTCTTCAATAAGGAGGGATCTATGGAAAAAGTACTTATGGCATTTGCCGCAGCACTGGCAATAGGACTGACTGCCCTTGCTACTGCATGGGTGCAGTCAAAGGTCGGGGCTGCCGGGGCAGGTGCGCTTGCTGAAAAACCCGAGTTGACTGCCACGATTATCATCCTCGTTGCGATTCCGGAGACGATGGTAATACTCGGTTTTGTTGTTGCGGCCATGATTCTCTTTGGAGCTTGAAATTGGGTCATAGAGAGTTGATCGAAAGTCTCCGCAAAGATGGAGAAGAGACAATTAACCGGCAGTGGAATGAGGTTAAAGCTGAAGCCGAAGAGATCGATGCGGAGACATCCCGGAGGATCAGGGACTTAAAAGAGAAGTATCAAAAGGTGCAGAAAGCAGCTGCAGAGAAAGAGGAAGAGTTAATTCTCTCTGGGGTAAAAAACAGGGCACATTTAATAAAACTCTCTGCAGAAAGGTCCCTGTCAGAAAGGTTTTTTCCACTGGCCCTGTCATGTCTTCCCGAACTGAGAGGTTCCGGATATATGGATATGTTTTCCCGGCTCGTAAAAGAACTCCCTCATATACAATGGAAGGATGTACGTGTAGCCCCTCAGGATGTGGAAATTGCGCAGGAACACTTCCCGGATTCACATTGTATACCCGATGATACTATATCCGGAGGCCTTGAAGTCTTCCGCGATGATGGGAGGGTATCTATTGCCAACACATTTGAAAAAAGACTGGAAAAAGCATGGGAAGACCTTCTGCCATTATTAATCAGCAGTATGTATAACGAGGTATCAGTACATGAACTTTCTTCAAAGCCCTGATGGAAGCGGGTATCCCGCAGAGTATTTAATAGCAAGAATAAGAGGAAGGCGTGCCTGGCTTGTAAAAGTGTGGGATGATATCCTCTCCGGGCCTGTCCCTGCAGAAACCATACTGCCGACATACTACGGAGCGCTGGTATCCGAATATGCAAAAGAAGGCGTATGGAAACGCATGTTCCAGGAATTCAGATGGGTCTGGTTACAGATGAACAGGGGATTGAGAAATATCTTCACCCCCTTCTTTTTATATTCTGAAACAAAAACCATAGTCTTGTGTTTGAGACATAAGATAGAGAAAGAACGCACAACAGATGTGGAGGACCTCCTTTCATTCAGCCTCCTTTCAAGAGAAGTAAAGGACATCCTTAAGAGAGAAGCAGATATGCCTTTAATACTGGAAGAGTTTGAGAATAAGTTTTTATCTCCCGATGGCAATCCGGCCGGGTTGAAAGAGATATTTGCACAAGAAGGATTAAAAGGGATTGAAGAAAAATTAGTCAACGAATGTATTGATCAGATCATTGCATCAAAGCTTCACCCCGTATTACATGGTTTTTTTGTTTTTCTCATAGACATAAAGAACATCATGACCCTGTACAAATATGATCGATGGGATGTGAAGACAGATCCTGTGTTTATTCAGGGCGGCAGCATCAGCGAGTCAATCCTGAGGAAGACGGTTCAGGAGGGGGGAATCTCCCGTATCATCCGGCTTGTTCATCAACGTACCGGAATCAGCGTGCAGGAGCCGGGTGCTACTGAAATCGAAAACACTCTGTTTGCGGGTCTGACAAAATATTTGAGAATACATGCGAGAGAAGGCTCTGAAGCCGGTTTGATTCTGGACTATCTCTGGAAAATCTCTATCGAGGCACGGAATTTCAGTATCCTTCTGTACCGCAGGGATGTTGATAAAACAAGTTTTCATAAGGAACTTGTGATCTTATGAAAAGGATTGTCATTATGACTCCGGCTGATGCAGAATTCGGTTTTAAACTCACTGGAGTAAGTCACTATGTAGCGGGAGAAGAAGATGCAGAGAGCATGATCCGGAAAATTGTACAGGAACCGGACACAGGACTGCTGGTCATAGATGAACAGCTCATAAAGGCACTTCCTGAAGATAAACTGAAAGAGATCGAAAAATCATGGCGGGGGATTCTGGTTGTCCTGCCGTCACCGGAGAGACCTGAGGCCGGGATTGAGGACTACGCGGTGAGGTTGATCAGACGGGCAATAGGATACCATGTGAGGCTCAGAATATGACAGGCAAAATAACAGCTATATCAGGGCCGACGGTAAGTACTGATGTAGAGGGACTAAAACTATATGAAAGGGTATTTGTCGGGAATGCCATGCTTACGGGTGAGGTGGTAAGGATCGAGAAAGACAGGTCAGTGGTCCAGGTATATGAAGATACCCGTGGACTTGCTGTTGATGAGCCCGTAGAAGCAACAGGCATGCCGCTTACCGTGAGACTCGGGCCCGGACTCCTTTCCGGAATATTCGACGGTCTTCAGCGGCCGCTTCAAAGACTGAAGGAAGAATCCGGACCTTTTATTAAAGGGGTAAAAGAGATGAGCGCACTGGATACGTCCGGAACGTGGACGTTTCATTCTGTAAGGCAAAAAGGAGACGAGGTCACCGCAGGAGAAATCATCGGACACGTCAAGGAAGGCCCGTTTGAACATTACATCTCCTGTCCGGCAGATGTAAGGGGAAGGATTACATGGATTGCAGAAAGTGAGATACGTCTTGACCGGCCGATAGGAGTTCTGGAAGACGGATCGGAGATCCCCGGGTTTTATGACTGGCCTGTACGGGTCCCCCTCCCTTATAAAATGAAGAATTCTCCTTCAGAACCATTAGAGACGGGGCAGCGGATCATAGACTTCCTTTTCACTATTGCAAAGGGAGGCACTGCAATCATGCCGGGTGGATTCGGAACAGGCAAGACCATTCTTGAGCAATCTATTGCAAAGTTTGCAGATATTGATATTGTCGTATATGCCGGCTGCGGTGAGCGGGGGAATGAGA
>CALZGI010000330.1 GCA_945786855.1 Thermodesulfovibrionia bacterium
GCAGTAATATAGACGGGGTATCAGGAGCAGTATTAAATGTCACGTCGATGGCTCCAGTGACATAGTCTATCGATGAAGAAGCAATTTGATTATGAATGAACTGTCCGTTTCCATCATCAGTTACTACAAACACTTTTGCGCCAATTGAAAACTCTATTACAACCGATCCCTGTACAAGTGGAGGATTGTCTGCGAACTGTCCACTAAAAGCAGTGGTTGAACCGCTTTGAGTGTAGAGAACTTCATTATTCAGAGGATCGATAATTGCTGTTTCGGGAAGCCTGTTCCGGTCATAGGTAAAGGATCCATTTGCTGGTGTTATTGTTGTCCGGCAGGTTTCATCTTCTCCTGTGATTTCCAGGTTTTTCAGGCCATTCTGCCACGTTGTTGCAACTACTGACTCTGCATCCGTTTCGTTGCCCGCAAATAATGATGTAGCGCAGAGAGTAGGATCAATCTCCAACCCATGGGAAGTATCTGTGGGGGTTTCTGATCCCTGTGTAATGTAAATACCGTCCACTCTATAATTCTGTTCACGTATCCAGATATTAATAGTGTGTGTACCGGGAGTCTGAATATTCAGAGTAAATGGACTGGTAGTATAATCAACGGTGTTAAATTTCCTGTCGGTCCAGGCCCAGGTATTCCGGGTTGGAGAAATCAGAGGAGCACTACAAAGACCATCGAGCCCAACAAATAAAGTGTCACTGGCCCCGTCTAAAACATAGCCCCTTACCCAGATGTGATAGATGCCCGGTGTTGGAAAAGCAACCTGATACTCTTTTCCTTCATTCCTCAAGTTGCCGGGGCATGCTGACCCGTCAAGGGGGGCCCCGTTAGAGCGCAAATAGCCTGAACCGAGGAAAGGAGTTGTTGCTGTTTCAAACGCATAGGTAGATCCCCCTCCTTCTCCAGGGGCCGTCCCGGTAAACTTTTCAGCATCAATGTATGTACCGAGCGGGTCAACATCACAATTCTCATCACCGGTAACGGTATAGGTCACATTAATCGTATCAGGGGAAGAAACAATAGACGTGAGGTCAACGGGATCTCCATACAGAGTCTGTCCCGGAGTGATATCAAGTGATCCGGAAGGGACACAGGCCTGAATAGTAAGTGTATTTGATGATCCTACATTCCCCGCACTCACATCTGGAGAGGCGACAAACACTGTGCCAACGCTGGATTGGGTAGTATGCCCTGCCTGACCAGCAGCGATGTCGTATACTATATACACATATTTTGAGACGCCCATTGTCACGGTACGGTCTCCCGGCGTTCCCAGATTGAGCTGCACCAATGTTGCCTGTCCATCCCACAGACCTGTTTCACCAATCTTAACGGCGCCGGCTGGCAGCGTTGATGAAATTATCGTTGAAATATAGACCTTTGCATTTGAAATGCTCGGCACTGTCCCTTCGTCAGACAGTGTAAGCGATGAAAGCTCAACCTGATCGTTTCCATTGCCTATATCAGTGTCAGTGTCCACCTGAAACCGCTGCATGACCACATCCAGCTCCCCTTCCAGTGGATCGAGTGTAGGAGGAGCAATCGGTGTATTGAAAGGTATTTCAAGTGTGTCAGAATTAGGCGGTATAGTATTGAAGTTAAAAGTCCCTGACGCAGAATTTAATGCTGTGCCGCACGTTGCGTCATCACCCGATACCTGCATGGTTTTTTCCCCATCTCCCCATGCGGATGTGATAACAGCCTTTGAAGCAGCATAATCTCCTGTATGGAGGACGGTATCAACAGCATTGTGATTGATGATAAGTTCAGCATCAAATATGAGGTCTGAGCTTGAATTGTTTATATTGTAGACTCCAACGGCAATTACATTGTCACCGGGAACCAGCAAGTTAATCGCGCTATTCAGATTAAAGGGAAGGGGTTCAAAATCATAAGAAACCGCTTCATGGCTATCTGCACCACCGTTCCAGAGAGGCGGAGTGCCGGAAACACCCTGTCGGACAACCTCAGTGCCATTAATATAGACTACGATCCCGTCATCAAAGAGGGTTTTAAGCGTCAATGACGTTACCTCTGCAGGATCACAGACAGTGACCGTCTTTCTAAAAAACATCGACCAGTTTGCAGCAGGAATCGGTGTCAAAATGGTGTATCCCCTTCCTGCTGCGTCGGCATCAGTGCCGAACAATCCTGAACCAGATAACCAGCTGCCGTCATCATACCCCGTATTCATCCAGTCGATTGCGGTATTTTCAACATCGTACCTCCATGTATCCGACTTAGTGATGATTGATTCGTTTACCTGGCCAGCACATATTGCTTCAGGTTCAATGACATCAATGTTTATATTCGTTGCATTATAGGCCAGCAGTAAAGAAGTGACGTCCACAGGGCTGCTGTAGAGAGACTGCCCTGATATAACTTCCAGGGAGCCCGTCGCAGTACATGTCTGGTTTAATATAGATGCATCCATCACCTGGAAAACATCAGTATCATCAAGGTAAGGACCGTGTACAGTGTCACTTCCGGTTTCATAGTCACTGAACAGTGTAGAGCCAGTCCCTTTTGTATAAAGAGGAATGAGTGCATTCGTATGGTCCGGCGAATTCCAGTACCAGTTCACTGAACCGCTTTCGCTCAAGTCTATTACTCCGTTGTGCAAAAGGAATATATTTGACGGGTTATCAGGAGCAGTATTAAATGTAACGTCGATAGCACCGGTGCTGTAATTAATTGAGGAGGATGCAATTTCAGCATGAACAAACTGTCCGGATCCGTTATCAGCTGCTACATAAACATTTGGGCCGATCGTAAATTCAATCACTACTGATTTTTGTAACAGCGGCGGGTTGTTCGCGGTCTGCCCGGTAAAACCAGTTCCTGAACCGCTTTGACTGTAGAGAACTTCGTCCACGTTCTCTGTGTCATCCCAGCTTGCGCGACGTCCGCCGGTCCCGACTACTACTTTTTCTTTCCCGATAGTAGTGGCATTGACGGGTCCGAGGGAGATGGAATTGCCCGAAGAAGGATTGTTCGGATAAACGTCTCTGTTTGCAGTCAGGTAGCCCGTATCATGATCACCGGTGACGATAACCAGGGAGTTTCCCCAGTTGCTGCCATTTGACAGATCAGTTATCCAGTCACTAACAGCCTGAACAGCATCGTCAAACTCATTTACCTCTCCAATCAACTTGTTCATTTCATTGCCGTGGGCAGCCCAGTCAATGGCACCGCCTTCGATCATGAGAACAAATCCGTTCGGATTCCTGTTCAGGACCTTCATGGTAGCAACAGTACTTTCGGAAAGTGTGGGGACTTCAGCGTCATCCCCGGAATTGTCCGCATTTCTGTAAATATGGTCAAATAATCCTGCCAGTTTTGTTGTAGTGGAAAGGTTTGCCTGCGCCATCAGGGCAGCTGCACCATCTGGCAACGAGTTCAACTCATCGGGGATCGTCGGATCGTATCTCTCTACAAGAACGTGCGTTCCCGGGTTGCCGCTTTCAGTTCTCAGTTTCGATAATATGGTAGTGTTCACAAATGTTGAGCCGCCGGCACCTATGATAACGTCCGTGGGCGGTAGTGTCGGGCCGTGTCCTCCTCCGTACTTATAGTCTGAAGAAATACCCGTTGTGTTTGGATCTCCAAAGAAACCTTCGTCTGCTAATGCGTAATAATTACTGCGGTCATCATTATGGGCAAACCATGTCCCCGGAGTCCCGTGTGTTACCGGGACGTTCGTGACTGATCCCACCGCCATTCCATATTCTTTTGCTCTTTCGCTTATTGTGAAAAAAGCCGTTAGAGCATCGGGCGATACATTTACCCGGCCGTTTGTGGTTTTTTGTCCACTGTACAAGGCTGTGGCACAGGCAGAACTGTCTCCCCAGTTATTCTTTACATAATTGAAGTCCGACCATGCCTGACCGCTATCATAACTTGATCCCGACGGGAAGGTAGAGACCCAGTGCTCAGTCCATGTGGCAGGGTCATTATCATTATTGTCTGCCCCGATCTGATACGGCGGAGTTGCTCCGTTATAGCTGTTTGTCGCTTCGATTGCTTTTGAGCCCCATCCGTCAGCAACAAACATGAAGATATACTCTGCATTCCCGGCGTATACGTTCCTGCCTCCGAAGGAAAGGAGAAAAACAACTAAAATAAGCACAATGTTCAGTACTGCCCTTTCTGCCCAAAATATCTTCTTCTCTTTATTGTATGCATTATTGATTGTTTTCATTGTGCACGCCCCCCCTGATATTCAAGAACATTTAACACTGGCTTAAAGAAAAAATCTTTACTGATTATTTCGTCATTTCTGCACTGTACACACAGCACGTTTTTGCCGGGAAAAAGTTCATGTACAAAGCCCCCCACATTAAGCTTTTCTGCCCGCAATGAATTGCCGCGCGCATCATTCCGCATTATTTCTATACCATTTATATATGCCGTATAGGGCCCGTCACATATCACCGACAGGGTCATTCCGGTAACGGCGTATATATCGTTAATCGTAAATTCAGTCCGGGCATAGATTGCGTCGTAACTCCCGGTCATATCGCCAAGATGCGTAGTTATATTATTCCGTCCATAGCCGAACCCTGCCTGTCCTTTTCCCCATGAACTGTCATCAAAATCAAAGGTATGCCATTTCCTTGGAGGTTTTTGCAGACCCTTGTAATATGACCATATGCTTGATTCATCTACTACGGCTTTTGATACTTCCTGATTTTCCTTTGTTTCAGCGTATGCAGTGATGCTGAACGCCACACTCAAAAAAGCGATACTGACAATCAACACCATGAGTGCATGTACTGGGAATACAAAATTCTTCTTTACGCACACTTCCTCTGATTTTCTCATTGCAACCTCCATATAACTATTTATTTTTATTCGTATTATATTGTTCATAATTGCCATACTACAAATTATTCCTTATAATCAGGCACATGCCTTTTAAGAACCCCTCTTATACACTAACGCTTATCTGGACTAATCCTACTACTTGGATTCATAGAAGAATGCAAATATCGTTCCAAAGTTACAGATCACTGAAATTAAACGATATTTTAATTTAAATGAATTATCTACGGAACATTAATGTAAACTATAACGACACCTAAGGCTTGCTTACAGTCCAAATGTAAGCTATATTGACACTTCAGTGCCTTCTATGACGCTGATCCAAATCTCAATTACTGTCGCTCTCGTGCCATACCTATAGACGTGATTATTCTGACGACGCGGTATCCTATTGGCAGCTTTATTTACTTGACAATTAACTTGAAAGGAGTGAGCGTAACGTCCTTTTCAGCCTGCTCATAATGCCGATTTCTTCACTATTCTTTCCTGTCAAACAATTATTATTCTGATGACACGAGTCATCTCTTCTGGATTTTACCATCAAACTGGTGCTATGGGTGAAGCCCAGTCTCTTCCAGAATCCCGGGTTGACACCGCTGGTTAACACCCACTTGATTCTATGATCATCTCCGGTAATCATTTTGACTATCCTGCCCCCAATGCCCTTCCCTCGACAATCGGCTGCAACACCTACCATGGTTATGTATCCAACGGATACATCATCACACAGTGCTCTGGCAAAGCCCACAATACGCTCATTTTCAACAGCTACAAAAGTTCTGTCCGAATTATTGAGCATCTCGTGAAACCTCTGATATTCAGGAATGACTTCTCCCCATATTTCTGTTACTAATTCGTAAATGAGCTGATAATCAGCAGGGACAGCTCTACGATATTGTACTTCATCGTTAAGGTTCATAGTCAGGCAGTATTTATTTCTTCGGCTGTGATAGCATACCTAAATTGAATAAAAAAATCTGGCTGCCATGCCTCATCCCTGATTATCTGCAAACGTATCTTCACTCATATGAAGTAACATATTGTCCCTCAAATATCCTATCACCCGGTTCACGCTGTTTTCAAGTGATGAACTCCCGGTGTTGACAGCAATTTCTGGATTATCAGGTGACTCATAGGGGGATGAAATACCTGTAAAATGGGGGATCTCCCCTCTCCTCGCCCTTGCATAAATACCCTTGACATCCCTTTCTTCACAAACCTCAAGACTGCATTCGCAGTATATCTCAATAAAATCACCTTCATTGACTAACTCCCGGATCTTCTTTCTGTCTTCCCTGAAAGGAGATATAAATGCAGTCAGTGCAATCACCCCTGCTTCAATAAAAAGCTTGCACATCTCCCCTATGCGTCTGATATTTTCATTTCGATCCGATTCATTAAAGCTGAGGTCTTTATTTAAGCCATGACGGACATTATCGCCGTCAAAAACAAATGTCCTGTGCCCCATTTGATGAAGCCTTTCCTCAACCGCATGGGCAAGAGTAGATTTCCCTGATCCAGACAATCCGGTGAACCACAGAATAAAACTCTTGTGTCCATTCTGATGTTCCCGTCTAGCTCTCGTTACGGTAGCATGATGCCATTTGACATTGTTATTCTTTTCAATACTCATATTCTACCCTTTCTGCACTATATCCATAATGAGCTCACTTCTCATTCCTGCTGTCCAATCACAGATCACAGGAAAAATCATTAAATTATAAATCAAGAGATTACGATTTATTCGTGCCTGCTTCTCTCTTGCATTTGGTTTCCCATTTCAAAAGAGGTCTTATTACTCCACCCATATTCCCTACAAAATCGACACGGGCTGAACTGCCATCCATATTGTCAATGACCTGAAAAGCAACGGCATCATTTATACGAAAATGCTTAATGTTTGGATTTAATGTATAAATGCCGGGTCCGACAAACAGTATCCCTTCTGAAAGAAAATTACCGGGAATCCATACCCTGCTGGTATAACGCCCCGGGGAACGGGGACGTTTTCGCCATGCGGGATCATTGTCTATAGTTGTAAAAATTCTGAGGCCATCTTCATTAATAACATGGTAATAAGCCATGAATGTATAGTCAGGCAAAAGCACTTCGTATTCCATCTCAATGCCAACGGGCTGACAAATGTCAATCGCGTCTGTAACCTTTCCATTCTCTGTAAGTATTCGCAGAGAACATAAGCGGACTATATCATCCCCCGGAGCCTGGGAAAGATCTGTCCATTTCTGTTCAGCACGTGTTCCTTTTTCAGAATCCATATAGATACTGACAATTTCCTCTGATGGCCCGTCTGCCTGCAGACCTCCTCCATTGAGCAAAATGGTCCTCGGACACAATCTCGTAACTGCCTGCATATTATGGGATACAAAAAGAACAGTCCTGCCTTCCTGGCTTACATCCTCCATTTTATTGAGACATTTCTTCTGAAATTGGGCGTCTCCAACTGCCAGCACCTCATCGATGAGCAATATTTCCGGCTCCAGATGTGCTGCCACGGCAAAAGCAAGACGTACTTTCATGCCGCTTGAATATCTCTTTACCGGTGTTTCAATGAATTTTTCAATCCCTGAAAAGTCAATAATTTCATCAAACTTTCGGTCCAGTTCCTTTTTCCTCATACCCAAAATAGTTCCATTGAGATAAACATTTTCTCTACCGGTCAGTTCAGGATGGAACCCGGTGCCGACTTCCAGGAGACTTGAAACTCGTCCGTGAATTTCGGCCCGCCCACCCGTTGGTTCTGTAATTCTAGAAAGCATTTTAAGGAGAGTAGATTTCCCTGCGCCATTGACTCCTATAATGCCCACAATTTCACCTTCTTTTACCTCAAAGGAAACATCTCTTACAGCCCAAACGATGTCAGGGTTGTCATTTTCAGCATGAACATCTTTGAAATTATACAGGGAACGGTACTTCCGAAAATTTTCGAGAGGGCTTTTCACAAAACTGACCATGCTTTTTATAAGACTATCGTGCATTTCCTCTTTCATTCCAATTCGATAACACTTACTTATATTTTCAACTTTTATTGCTGTACGTCTGTTCGACATATAACTCCTCTCTAAGTGAGATATTTTTCTTAAATAACATCTGCGATAATACGCTCCATCCGCCTGAAATAGAACGCACCCGACACTACCAGGACAATGGCGGTAATTATTCCCGGCCATATGAAATGCAACGGGATGGGTGTACCCAGAAAACAGGCCCGAAAACCCTCAATGACTCCAACAATAGGATTAAGAGAATAGATGAAACGGTACTTGTCGGGTATTGTGGATGCCGAATATACAATCGGGGCTGTATAGATCAGCATTTGAATAACAAAAGGCATTGCATGACGGATATCCCTGAAACGAATCGCAAGCGAAGAAAGCCACAGTCCTATTCCTACAGGAATTGAGACCATATAAACAACGAGAAAAGGAGCGAGGAGAAGGTTCCAGGTAGGTATAACTTTATAATAGGCCATTACGAACAGAATTATAATCACAGATATTCCAAAATCGACCAATCTTGAAAGGATTGGTACTATTGGAAATATCAACCTGGGGATGTACACTTTTCCGAGCATTGCCTGTCCAGTGATGAGACTCTGGCATGATTCACTCATTGACTGCGACATATATGTCCAGGGAATAATAGCGACAGTTGAAAAAAGAAAATAAGGAATTCCATCAGATGATACCTTGGCAACTTTTCCAAAAATGACTGTAAATATAACGATCTGTATCAATGGTCTCAGTATGGCCCAGGCAAATCCAAGGATAGTCTGAGCATATAAGACCTTAATGTCACGCCAAGCCATGAAAATAAACAGGTCACGATATTCCCTGAGTTCCTTGAAGTCGATGAACTGCCAGCCTGTTTTGGGTTTAATAATAGTCAGGTTTGTCTCACTGGATTCCATATTATTTCCTTTTCGAATGTTTTTGCGTTATCTTTCTATACAGTTGTTTACGTTGCAATGTCCTGAATAGCCTGCTGAAGATCTTCAGAGGTGCCTATGTCCAGACAACTGCCCTTTTTAAAAAGCACAGAGCTTGTTTTCATGCCTTGATCTATTGCGGCCTGGAGAACATCTCCCACATGGAGTTCATTTTCCCGTTTCTCATCATCGGTATTTTCACTGCTCATATGGATTTTTTTTCTGCTTGATACATATTCGTGCATAAACCGGGAAAATACGGGTGTCCATACCGCGGTCTCCCACGCATAATCCAGATGAGTGTCATCGGGCTTTATATGAATCGATACAACCTGTTCTTTTTCATCCAATTCGACCATGTCGGTTTTATGGCTTTTCATTGCAGGGAAAAGTCCCAGCACCAGATCTGCATTCGTCTTTGACTGTTCTTCAAGCAGCTGTACAAATACATTCTCCGGCTCTATTATCATGTCAGGGAATCCCAGTGCAACAACATTGTCTTTTATGAAAGGATAGGCCTGGTCCAGTGTATAAGGAACTCCATAGGGCAAATCCATCATCAGATAGGCAAAATGCATGTCCAGCGACGTGCCATCTCCGTAATAGGAGGGGATATCCCATTTATTGTCGCGAAGAATAAAATATGCTTTTTTAATGTTAGCGTTCCTTAATGTTTCAAGAAGATAATGACTCACAACTTTGGGGCTGAGCTTTTTACTCTCAACAGTACGAAACCCGACAGGATACAATTCCTTACTGCACGGGAGGGGTCCAAGACGGGA
>CALZGI010000331.1 GCA_945786855.1 Thermodesulfovibrionia bacterium
GACCTTTTCAGTCGGAAAGAAGGACCGTATAGCCATTATCGGAAAAAACGGCAAGGGAAAGACGACACTGCTGAATCTGCTTGCACAGGAACTGAAAAATAATACTGGCACTGTCAATCATCACAATCAGCTCCGGATGGCCTATTTTGGCCAGACAAACATAAACCGCCTCAGCCTGCACAAGACCATTGAGGAAGAGATTATGGATGTGCATCCTGAAGGCAGCCGCGGTGAGACCCGCAAAATATGCGGAACTATGATGTTTCCCGGGGATAATGCATTAAAAAAAATCAGTGTGCTTTCCGGAGGGGAAAAGAGCCGTGTGCTGCTCGGCAAGCTGCTTGTCAGCCCCTCCAACATGCTCATGCTCGATGAGCCGACAAACCATCTTGACATGGAATCCAATGATTCCCTGGTTGAGGCCATAGATGCTTTCAACGGCTCAGTAATTATCGTAACTCACAGTGAAATGATGCTTCACGCGCTGGCCACGCGTCTGATAGTCTTTGATGACGGAAAAGTAACTTTATTTGAAGGAACCTATCAGGACTTCCTCGACCGTGTTGGCTGGAGAAGTGAAAATGAGTCCGACACGCCGCGTGTAAATAAACCCAGGTCCCGGACTAAGTCTGTCAATAAAAAACAACTCCGCCGTGAACGGGCGGCACTGCTGAAAAAGAAAGCAAACATAGTGGGCGCTTAGCAAAGAAGTCCGCTGGGTCATCCCCCTACTTCTCTTCCCTGACCTGATCCTGCATCCTTATTATCCACCGGTTGAAGTTCGGTAATTGTTTCAACAGGGTTTCAACCGGGCCTGCGTCAATAGATTCCATATTAAGAATAGAGGTAATTCTCTGAAGAGAGGAAAGTATCATCGTCTTTTCCAGTCAGCGAATTTAGCAAGCTTTAAGTCTTCAAATCCCTTTGGAGCAAAAAGCAATACTTTTTTACTTCATCTTTCCCCTATTCAATACTTTTCTCGTACAAACGTTAGTGCTGATTGAAATTTATTGACTGGTCATGTTTCATTTGAACATCATGATAGCGGCTTAATAATAATATAGATAAAATAGCGCCTGCTAAGGCCAAGCCCATATCGGACTAAGTATCACTGACAAGTGCCTGGATTATATTTAACTGCTAAAAGATAATTTCTAGACTGGAAGTGATTCAATTGCATATCAGTCACCGCCGGCGTCATCCCTGTGCACAGAACAGTTATTGTTCATTCAAGTTAACCCTAACTAACCTTAAAACCTTTAAATGATTCTAAAAGATCGCTATTACTCGGATATTTCTGAAGCATGTCTATCAGCTTTTCCATAGCAGTCACATTATTCATCGTTGCCATGCCCCGGTACAATAATTGAAGACGTCTGTACTCTTCCGGCTCAAACAAAAGCTCAGCACGCCGGGTACCGCTTTTTTCCACATCGATTGCCGGGAATACCCTTGTCTCCGCCAGTTTTTTTGAGAGCACCAGTTCCATATTCCCTGTGCCTTTAAACTCCTCAAATATAACATCATCCATAGCACTGCCCGTATCGACCAGGATAGTCGCAAGGATAGTTATAGAGCCCATCCCCTCTACATTGCGGGCTGTACCAAAAATGCGACGAGGCACTTCAAGTGCACCGGCACCCACTCCTCCAGACATCGTACGCCCCCGACCCCGGTGCTGTGCGTTATGTACCCGCGCCAGACGCGTAAGTGAATCAAGCAGTATCATCACATTATGCCCTGCGGCAGCTTCCTTAAAAGCCTCTGCAATGACCGTATCGACAAGTTTTATATGATTTTCATGACTATGATCCATAGATGAAGAATGCACTTTGGCACGCACACTACGCGTAAAATCAGTGACCTCTTCAGGTCGCTCATCAACGAGTACGCAATATACCTTCATGTCAGGATACCCGTCTGTAACTGCATTACAGATATTCTTTAAAAAAGTTGTTTTCCCCAACCCAGGCGATGATACTACAAGAGCACGCTGACCCATCCCTATTGGACAAATAAGATCAAGCGCACGGACAGACAAATCATCACTGCCCTTCTCAAGAATAATACGCGGATGTGGATTTATTGCCGTACCGGCAAGAAACTTTTTCTCATCCGCTGAAGCAACTCTGCGCGCAGGCGCATGCGAACGCTGCTGCGGTCGTGAATGCCCACGCCGCGAATTCCGACCAAAAGAACTCATATATACTCCTTATTTTTTGATTTTAATAGAAGGTCTTCTCTGGAGATTTTAGAATATTATTTCTATTCAAACTCCCGGATCTTTAAATACCGATGTATCTGGGACGTTAATTAACCACTCTGATTATACCAGATATTTCTTTTTCAAGCATTCCTTTCCGTCTTTTACAAATAAATTCGCACTTCAAAATATCCAGAAATAAGAATTGTAAGCCCTTTTTTAAAATTTTCTTGCATAGAACTCCAACGTCACGGATACGTACCATGAAGCATGTCATCAAGCCTTCAAACTAATGTGCTCATCTCAAAACACTACATTCTAAACAAGCTCTCTGAACTACTCGTTCAATCTCCGACAACTTGTTATTTTTTCATAGGTTATAGTCCATATTTATATTTCTTATGCTGGCCTCACCTCTAAGGATTTTCTCTAATCCTTTCAATACAGCCTCTATTTCTTTTCCTTCATTCTGTGATTTTCCAAGTAGTTTTTTTATAATCTTGTTTCTTATATCAATGAACACTACCCACTCATTTTCTGTTCCATCAATATTTCTCATACCAACGTATCCTTTAATGCTTTCCTTCGAAATATCAATCTCCCATCCCCAATCTTCAGGATACATTCTATTTGTTTTTATTCCATTCTTCGGTAAGTTGTCTATTAACCATGCAGCGAGC
>CALZGI010000332.1 GCA_945786855.1 Thermodesulfovibrionia bacterium
ATTATTATGATCGTGTTATCCGGAATGAAACAGAATTAAACAAGATCAGGGAATACATCCGGAATAATCCGTTGCAATGGGAATTGGATGAAAACAATCCTTAGAACACAGAAGCAGGTGGAACCTTCACACCTTACTGAATAAGAACATTCATTCTTTGCTCGCCCAAAGAACAGATCAAGAAAGGGAGTATTGTAAACGAAATTATTATCTTTCCCGTCATTGGCTGCTTCCGGATTGCATGGGAGTGTGAGGGTAAAAATTCAAAACAGAAGCTAAGCACAACTGCCCCGAACTTCTTTATTTGTACGCGCCGGCACAAATATGATGATTCGTCGCCATCATCGTCATTTATCATAATATATGACGATAAGTAGGTCACGCTGATAAACGGCCAGGAGTTCCCCTTTTTTTTCCGTCATACCAGCGATCCTGCCTGCCGGCAGGCAGGGCAGGCAGGCCATTTTTGCTAACGAGGGGAAATGCCCTAAAGTATAGTCTCTCAATGGGCGATAAGATATTTATAAATGATTTATTATTGTAGTAAATAGTTACAATTGAGATGGTTTATCAGAATATGTTATAAAAGAATATCCCGTAATAATCGAGGAGAAAGAGGTGGGAGTATCAAATCAAATCATTCATCAAGAAAATCTCCACTTCCCATTGCAATACTTTATGACAACGGGAGCCCGTCCCCTCCCGAAGCGGGTCTCTCGGTACAAGTCGATTTCGACCGCGAAGGATCACTCCGACTTTTTCAAACAGAAAAGTTTCAAATGTTTTTTTGCGCTAGAGCAATTGCTCTGAAGGATACATATGTTATTTACCGTTAACCGTGTAACCGATCCGAAAGAGATGACAGAAATATACCAACTGCGATATAAGGTGTATTGTGAGGAGTGGGGCTTTGAAAAGCCGGAAGACCATCCGGGAAAAATTGAGAAAGATGTATATGATGATCATTCTCTGCACCTTGCGGCCAAGGATAAGAGCGGTACGATTATCGGGACCGTAAGATTAGTTCTTCATTCGAAGGAAGGATATCCGATTGAGAAACACATGGACCTGGATATTAACACAGAGGAACTCCCCAGAAAGAGTCTGTCAGAAATTTCGAGATTCGCAATCAGTAACGAGTACCGCAGAAGGGCCGAAGATGCATATTATTACGGACGTGGTGAGGACACAGAAATTGATGACACAGACGAAGACACACCAGGTCCCGGCGCCTCTGATGCAGACTTTGCAGATACAGGAAAAGATAAGAGAAGAAAGCATGAGATTATATACGCACTATACAGTGCCATATGGAGTGAATCGAAACAGATTGGTTTAACCCATTGGTATGCAATAATGGCGAGGAATTTCCATGTTTTGATTAAACGGTATGGAATACGGTGTTTCCAGCCGATAGGAGATACGGTCAATTATCATGGACTGAGAACGCCTCACCTTGCGGAGATAAAAAAATTCGAGTCGGAGAATTTAGAAAAAAACGACGCATTGCGCCAAGAGTTTAAAGATCATTTAGGCCCTGCGTGGGATCAATTGTATCCTCCCTAATGTACTCTCCCTCACGCTTCTTTACACTTTTTACAGTGTCATTCCGGTAATCTTTTGAGCCGGAATCCAGTCCTGCCAAATCATGGATTCCCGATTAACAGACTTCGGGAATGACACTTTAGAAAATGTTATATCTCAAATAAAAATGTTGACAATAGGCACACAATGTAGCACAATAAAGCTGTGAAATATTTTGATTGGAGCAATGAGAAAAATGAAGAATTATTGAAGGATCGAGGCATTTCGTTTGAAGAAGTAGTCTTCTGCATTATGCATGACGGATTATTGGATGTAATTGAGCATCCGAACAAATCCAAATATCCCAATCAAAATATATTCATTGTCAACATAGATAACTATGTATATCTTGTCCCTTTCGTGGAGGATGATGGAGTCGTGTTTCTGAAAACCATCATACCCAGTCGGAAGATGACAAAAAAGTATTTGGGAGAAGAAAATGAAAATTAGTAAAGAAGAAAGATTAATCGTTGATTCAGTAGAAAAAGGTGAATGGAAGTCTGTTCGGGGAGTCAAAGGAAAGATAAACAAATATCAGGAATATGCTAAAGCAACATTCCGCAAGGATAAGAGAGTCAATATCAGGATATCTGAAAAAGACCTGGTTGGCATTCAGAAGAAGGCTGTTGAAGAAGGACTTCCATATCAGACACTGATATCGAGCATATTGCATAAGTTTATATCGGGTCGACTTGTTGAAAAAAAATCATGATATAAACAGTCAGTTACTTCTACGATAAGAAGCATTAGGGACAGTACACTATAAGGCACCCTTTGATGAAGCTGAATCTGTATTGTATCAATTCAGATCTACTTCCGATACCTCGGTGCATAAGCACCGCGTCAGGCCGGAACCAGGCAGTATAATGGCAGCCGGCTCAGGAACGCCATTCCTATCAAGGTCAGATTCCCGGGGATCTCCTGATCGGAAAAGGCATTAAGGAGAGCACCGCCTTCAACATTGAACGGTGGCTTGAATGCAGAAGGCGCAACGATAGCTCCCTGATATACGTATCAGGAAGACCATCATCTGTTAAGAGAAAAGGTGTCAAAGTTTATCGGAAGAGCATGTGCCGTCGGGCGAGACATCACTATCAGTCCAACGAACAAGATCGTCCAGAGCAACATTACTCTCAGCATTTTCAGCTTCTTATTTTTTGAAATTTCTCTTGCAAACAGATTCCTTTTATTGTCATTGCTCCTTTTCTTGTTTATCTGTATTTAAAAAAAGTACTTCGTTAAATAAATTAAAACAATAAAAAGCAAGTGTCATACCAGATTACAGTCAATGCGTATAACACTTGATAATTAAAGTGAAATAATGCGAAACAGAAGAAGTCAATAATAGTTTTCCAACTCTTTGATGTCAGGTATATCGACGCGATATCTCGTGAGAGACAGTTAAAAAGGCTCCTGATCACAGCATTTAGAATATAAGTATTGCTACTTAAACAAAAATGTGATATTAGAATAGTAATGAACTTTTTTCGCCATGTAAGGAATTTCGACCTTATAAGAATGAGTGAATGTAAAAAATGATTGCAAGAGGTTTTTATTTGCTGTAATATATATTGCAATTGTATTGCCTTCTTAAAAGGGGAAGAGAGGGGACAATGAAATTTATTTATCCATCAGGAAAATCTCCACTTCCCCCGTGCGCAAAGAGTTTATGAGGCATATATAAATTTGCTTCCTTTTTTAGAGGGGGTGGGTGATCCGACAATCGTACTCGAAGACCGGAAAAACAGAAATGAAGAATAAATACAGTTTTAGCGTTGACAGCAAGCTGATCATCGAGTCATGGAGCAGGGAGATGGAACGTCTGTGTTATAAATCAGAAGATGATGTTATCGGGAAAAAATTAAATAAGGTTTTCCCCCGGGTATACGATAAAATAGCTCTTACTCTTAATGATGGAAAGAAAAGAAAGATCAGGAATTTAGAAAATAAATGTTTTATGGGAACAGATCTTTCTGCTGACGCGCAGATTGTCCCTGTGAAAAATGAAAAAAATAGAGTGGAGAAATTAATTGTATCATTTGATAATGTCTCGGGGGAATGTCCTCTTGCAAAAAAACTTACTGACAGTGAGAGAATGATTGAGATCGGGAAAGTGGCTTCTTCCATCGCCCATGGAGTAAGAAATCCCTTAAACGCCATTAAGGGCTCCGTCGCCTATCTGACTGAAAAATACGGAAATGAACCCACATTCCTCGAATTCAGTGAGATAATGAATGAGGAAATAAACAAACTCGACCAATTTGTCTCCGACTTTCTGAGTAATTCAAAAGGACGCACCGATTATCAGACAGTCAATATTAATGATACCCTTGAATCAATTATAAAAATGGTGAAGCCCCGCGCCAAAATACAGGGCGTGAAAATTTTACAAAGCTTTTCTACTGTGCCGCTCTTGTCAATAGATCAATTTCAGATTGAACAGGCTTTATTAAATATCACCAACAATACCTTTGAGGCAATGCCGGAGGGTGGAAGCATACATATAAGAACTTCCCGGACGTGGGAGAAAAACAGGAGTTACGTCGTAATAGAAATAGCAGATACAGGCAGGGGGATTCCCACAAGAGAGATGGACAAGCTTGGAGAAGTAATAGACAATAAGGAAAAAAATGAAAGAGGATTTGGGATTTTTCTCTCCCGTGAAGTCATAAAATCTCACAACGGAAAGCTGATTTGGGAAAGCGTGCCCTGCAAGGGAACAACGTTCAGGATCTTTTTGCCGGTAACAAAGACGGAATCGACATAGCGTATAGTTTACTAATGTGCATGAAAATAAATAGTCGTCATTGCCGCGGTCTTGTTCTCTGTTTTAGTCCATGACGGCAGTCCATTTACCATTAATAAGGATGAACAACCATAAGAAACCAAATATTCTTTTAGTAGATGACGAAGTACATGCCCTTAAAGTACTTTCCGCGATCCTTGGAGAGTCTCATTACAATGTCTGTTGCGCTGATGGGGTCGATAAGGCGAAGGAGATTTTAGCGCGGGAAAGGATTGACACGGTTGTTACAGATATTAAAATGCCTGGTAAGGACGGTTTATCTCTCTTTCATTCCATAAAATCGGAATATCCGAATATCCCGGTCATTTTCTTGACCGCCTTCGGAACATTAGACTCAGCAGTTATGGCTATGTCTGAAGGGGCTTTCTTCTATTTTGTTAAACCTCCTGATTATGTGAAACTCAAGGGAATACTCGCCAAAGCTGTTGAACAAAAAAAACTGAAAGATGAAGTCAACCGTCTCAGGAGTCAGATTGAATCCACCTACGGGCTTTCCAGCATTATTGGAAAAAGTCCGGGCATGAAGGACGTCTTCAGGATGGTTGAGGCTGTTAAAAATTCGTCCATCAGCGTGCTCATTGGCGGTGAAACCGGAACCGGAAAAGACGTGCTCGCAAAAGCAATTCATTATTCGAGTCAACGACACCTCAGACCATTTGTAGCAGTTAATTGCG
>CALZGI010000333.1 GCA_945786855.1 Thermodesulfovibrionia bacterium
AACCTGGAAATATTTAAGAAGTGGGTGGGCAACTGGTCACTGAATCGGTGGTCAGTCGCAAAAAAAGAAGAGATAGAAGGGATGAAGGTTACGTATTAAATCCATAAGTAACTTTTTAAAATGGCAGGACTGGCACTAGTTCTGCCTTTTTATCGGCATGAAACAGAAGAAGTGGGAGATTTCTTTTTTACAGGTAATGAATAGTAAATATGTATCTTGGGGAATACCGGTTCAGAAAATTCAATAGTATGACATATATCATGGCAATGAAATGTTAACAGGCATAAATTATATATAAAGAAAAGAAGCATAAAAGAAAGGAGAATATCATGGCACGGAAATATATTGATTGCAGAGATTACCCGGGTGATGTCAAGTGTAGTGTTGCTCTCTCTGCTGACAATGAAGAGGAACTTTTGGAAGTAGTGGTGCAGCATGGAGCGAAAGTGCACGGATATAAAGATACCCCGGAATTCCGGGAAAAAATCAGAAAGGAGTTTAAGGAGGGAGCACCTCCCGCTTAGTTCTGATGTCCCGGCATAAATTCAGAGAAACGCCTTCAGGGTTAGTACCTTGAGGGCGTTTCTTTTTATAACGCTTATTAATAGTTATATTTAAATATCTTGTTGACATTCAGATTAAACAGGACTAGAATGGTCTTAATTAAATAATGATTACCCGTAAAACAGATTATGCAATCAGGTGTGTCCTCTATTTGGCAGAGTCTCAGAGTGACATTGTCATGATGAGCGACATTGCAGAAGAGAGAGAAATACCGAGGAGCTTTCTGGCAAAAATTCTCCAGCAGCTTGCAAAGGCGGGGATTGTAAAATCAACGAGGGGTATTAAAGGGGGGTTTTCCCTTGCCAAAAAACCGGCTGATGTGAGCATGCTTGATGTTGTTGAAGCAATGGAGGGCCCGGTCGCAATGAACATATGTGCAGTCGAAAAGGGCAGGTGCAGTCTGAAAAGCATATGCTCTGCTCATCCTGTATGGGTTGACATAAGGAAAGACGTTGAGAACCGTCTGAGAAAATGGGACTTTAAGCGACTTGTATCTTTTCAATAGGTATATAAAATAAACTGATTGCTATCGGGACTCAAAAAGGGTAAGAAATAAATAGAGGCCCCGCCGGGCTTTCATACAGATTAAAAGAGGAGGCACTATTATGGGTGATTATCAGTACGATAATCAGACAGTCAATGGATTTATCCTCTCCTCGATCTTCTGGGGTGTGATAGGTATTGTGATCGGCCTCTGGATTTCAATCCAGATGTGGGCGCCGTCCTGGAATATCGCGCCTTTCTTTACATTCGGAAGATTGCGGGTGGTACACACGAATTCCCTTGGATTTGGACTCGGGATAGGAGCAATATTCGGGGTATTCTACTATATTGTTATGAGACTGACCAAAAGGCCGCTGCTCTTCCCGAAACTGGCGCGGTTTCATCTTTACCTTTTCAATGCAGCGATAACGCTGGCCGTCCTTAGCCTGTTTGCAGGCATGAACCAGTCTCTCGAATATGCGGAACTGGAATGGCCGCTCGATATCGGCGTGGTTATTTTATGGGTCATTTTTGCTGTGAATGTCTTTGGCACCATTATCAAACGAAAAGAGGAGCAGATGTATATTTCCCTGTGGTATATTATCGCCACAGTCGTTGCAGTAGCCGTGCTGTATATCGTAAACAACCTTGCAGTACCTGCAGGTCTTTTTAAATCGTACTCGCTGTATGCGGGCATCAACAGTGCAAATGTCCAGTGGTGGTACGGGCATAATGTTGTTGGTTTTATTTTCACCACACCCCTGCTGGCCATGTTCTATTATTTTCTGCCGAAATCAACAGGGCTGCCCATATTCAGCCACCGGCTTTCCATTATTGCCTTCTGGTCTATCGTGTTTGGCTACCTCTGGACCGGCGCCCATCATCTCGTTTACACACCGGTTCCCGACTGGATACAGACCCTTGCCATCGCTTTCAGCCTGTTCCTTATCGGCCCATCCTGGGGTTCTGTGGTGAACGGTTTTTATACGGTGGCGCCGGACTGGTCAAAGATGAGGACAAACTACCTCACGAAATTCTTTATTTTCGGTATAACATTCTACGGACTCCAGACCGTCCAGGGGCCGACGCAGGCGATCAGGGTTGTCAGTCAGTTAATTCATTTCACTGACTGGGTACCCGGACACGTGCATATGGGAACAATGGGCTGGGTGACGATGACTGTCGCTGCCTCGGTGTATTACATTATCCCGAAGATTTATAAAACGGACATCTACAGCGTGAAAATAGCTGATACCCATTTTTACCTCGTGCTCATCGGCCAGCTGATTTTTTCCGTTACCATGTGGATTACAGGCATTCAGCAGGGCGCACTCTGGAAAGCGGTGAATGCTGACGGAACGCTGAAATACACGTTTATGGAGGGGCTTGTGAAGAACTATCCTTTCTGGCAGATGAGGACCGTCGGCGGTCTGATATTTACGGTGGGAATGCTTTTCTTCATTTATAACATATATATGACAATGCGCAGGGGTACCTCCCCCGCAGGATCAAGGGCAGAGGGGGTGGTGTGATGGCAGGAGAAATATATAAGAAACCGGTATTGTTTGCCATAGTCTCGGCCGTTGTGATTCTCGTTGGTACCTTTGCTACCATGTTTATTCCCATGATGACCTCTGGAATGCATCCGAAGCTTGAAAACCTGAAACCATACACCCCGCTGCAACTTGCAGGAAAGGACATTTATCAGAGAGAGGGCTGCAATAATTGCCACACCCAGACGGTGAGGCCCCTCAGGACTGAAGTGATGAGGTACGGAGAATACTCGAAGGCCGGAGAGTTTGCCTATGACTATCCGTTCCTCTGGGGTTCGAAGAGAACAGGCCCCGACCTTGCCCGGATAGGCAAAAAATATCCCGATGCATGGCACGTGCGGCATATGGAAGACCCCAGGAAATTCTATCCCCGTTCGAACATGCCCTCCTACGGCTGGCTGAAAGAAAGTGCGGTCGACCCTGACGAAATCAGGAATCATATGGATGCCCTTGGATTTCCCTATAGTGAAGATGATATAACGGCGCTTAAGGGGAAAACTGATCTTGATGCTATTGTGGCCTATCTTCAGGTCATCGGGACTGCGGTCACAAAACAGGCTGTTGCCGGCGGTGAATCAGTGATAGTCGAGGCTGTGCAGAATCCTTTGGCCGGAGATCCGAATGCCCTGGTCGCAGGGAAAGACATATATGAAGAAAACTGTCTTGACTGTCATGGAGAAGACGGAAGCGGGGACATTGGACCCAGCCTGATTGATACAGTCATGGTAAAGGCTGAGGGCGACCTGTCGGATGCGCACTACTATGTCATTATCGAAAAAGGGCTGGACGAGGGTATGATCATTGAAGGCCGTGCTGCAGAAGGCGGAATGCCCGCATTCGGTGAAGATCTGAACAAAGATGAGATATGGTCAGTTATTGTCTACATCAGATCTATGCAAAAAAAATAAGGAGGGGTACTCATGACAGAAGAACTGGATACTATAGAGGAGTTCGAGGCAGCAGAAACTGCGAAGGCACTTCCGATCGGGTGGCTGCTTCTTTTCTGGGGGCTGATTATCTGGGG
>CALZGI010000334.1 GCA_945786855.1 Thermodesulfovibrionia bacterium
TCCCGATTCTGCAGGACACTGAAGTGGCTGGAATGATAGTCATCCAGAATAAAGAGATGACACAATACAGTCAGGATGTTATTAACCTTCTGGAGCTTATTTCCCATAATATCAGCGCTGCCATGCGGAATGCTGATCTCTCTAGAAATGTTAAGTCCCAGCTTGACGAACTGAAAGTCATCCATGAAATCGGCAAGGCCATTACATCAATTTTAGATATCGACGAGCTGCTTCCCTATATATGCCGGGAAGTGTCAAAAGTTTTTAATGTGACCGGCTGCATACTGAGGCTGCGGGAGAGAGAACATCTTCAGATAAAGGCCTATTACGGGCTGACTGAAGGGACTGACGGCATCTCAACGACTTCCCTGGGTGAAGGCATCGCGGGGCAGGTCGCCCTCAATGGAGAACCGCTGATAGTCAACGATATCTCCCGAGAAAACGGAAACTTCCATATTCCCGGGATTGAAGCCTCGTCCGTGAGCTGTGCTCCCCTGAAAATCGGAGAACAGATAATCGGTACACTGGAGCTTTTTGATAAAAAAGACGAGTGGGGAGTATCGTCATTCGTACAGCAGGATCTTGACTCTCTCATGACCTTTGCCTCGGTATCATCCATTGCAATTGAAAATGCACGGCTCTATAAAAATGAAATAGACAAAGAACAAGAGGTGTCTCAGACAAAGGACTACCTGAAAAGCCTGATCAGTGAGTCAGCTGATGCTATTATTACATCTGACACGCTTGGATTCATCACGTCATGGAACAAAGGGGCTGAGAATATTTACGGGTTTACCGAAGAAGAAGTTCTTGGCATGTTTCTGCCCATGGTCCCCGCATTTCTCGTAGAGGAAGAAAAAGGCTATATGGAAAATATCAGGCAGAAAGAGACATTGAGAAACCTGGAGACGATACGGCAGACCAGCAACGGGAGGCTTATTGAAGTAAGCCTGACCTTATCTCCGATTCTTGATTCATCCGGTAGTGTAGCAGGCATAAGCGGGATATCCCGGGACATTTCAGAAAAAAAGATGGTTGAAAAAGAGTTGATTCGAAAGAACCAGGAGCTGTCGAGGCTTTTCTTCATTAACTCTGTTGTGCGAAGCACCCTTGAACTTGACAGACTGCTGAAAATGATACTCACCGTAGTGACCATGGGAGATGGGTTAGGGTTTAACAGGGCCATTCTGTACCTTGTTGATGAGTCGGAAAACGCCTTGAAAGGGATCATGGGCGTGGGACCGGCAAGCCCTGAGGAGGCCAAAGATATCTGGCTGTCAATGGAAGGGAAAAGCCTGGGGGCCATCATAGAAGAAATAGAAAGCTCCCCTGTTCGAATGGACTCTCACCTGGACAAGCTGAGCCAGCGGCTTTCCATAAGCCTCGACGGAGACTGCATTCTTTGCCGCTGTATCAAAGACAAGCGGCCCTTTAACATTCAGAGCGCCAGAGATGAACCGATGGTAACCTCGTATCTCATACAGATGCTCGGCGCAGAGTCCTTCGGCGTTGTTCCCCTCGTGACAAGAGATAAGGTTATCGGTTTAATATGGGTTGACAACCTCTTTACAGGGAGGCCGATCAAAGATGAAGACCTGCAGTTCCTCATGGGTTTTTCAAGCCATATAGCCTCTGCAATAGAAAACGCCAGGCTCTTCGAACACGTTAACCTGGCCCGGTCCGAGCTCAAGAACATATTTGAATCAATGTCTGACATGGTCTATTTCACAGACAAGGACCTGATCATACGGCGAGTAAATCAGGCCGTGGTGGAAAAAGTAGGCATGACAGAAGATGAAATTACCGGCCGCAAGTGTTTTGAGATATTTCACGGCAGGTCAGAGCCCAGCCAGGATTGTCCCCATCACAGGGTTATGGAGTCAAAAAAGCCCCATGTCGGAGAAATTGAGGACCCCCATCTTGGTGGGACGTTCGTTGTCTCAAATTCACCGATTTTTGACTCTGCAGGAAACTTTGCGGGGACTGTTCATATTTCAAGAGATGTCACTGAACTGCGCACCCTGAGGGAGAGGGTTGTTCACTCTGAACGAATGGCAGCGCTCGGAGAACTGGCAGCGCGTGTGGCCCATGAGATAAGAAATCCCCTGATCTCAATAGGCGGGTTTGCCCGCAGACTGGAAAAAAGACTGTCAAGTGACACAAAGGAGTACGCCCGAATAATTGTCAATGAGGTGAGCAGGCTTGAAAACATCCTGAAAGAGATACTTGGATTTGTCAGGAGCTCAAAATACGTAAAAGATAAGGTAGATGTTAATGAACTGATGGAAGAGATTATAGAATTTATGACGCCTGAAATTTCTGAAAAACAGAACCGTCTCGTGCGGGATCTCTCAGCAAGACCTGTTATGTCAATTATTGACTCAGACAAAATTAAGGAAGCTATTCTTAATATTATCTCAAACGCTGCACAGGCGACGAACGAAGGTGCAATAACGGTGAGAACAAGAAGAGAAAGAAACGATGCTGTTATTGAACTTTCCGACACCGGGTGCGGAATCAATGAGGATGATATGAAAAATATCTTCAACCCTTTTTTTACTACAAAAACAGAAGGCACAGGTCTTGGCCTTGCCGTAACTCATAAAATAATTCAGGAACACAGCGGCAAGATCAAGGTGACAAGCATTTTGGGGGGCGGAACATCCTTTAAAATATACCTGCCTATCGAGGATGATTGACCATGATAACAGGGAATAGGCAGGCAAAAA
>CALZGI010000335.1 GCA_945786855.1 Thermodesulfovibrionia bacterium
CATCAAGGTAGGGTGCTATAGCCCTGGTTGCTTCAGCAGATGTATATCCATTGCTGACGAAAACATTCTTTATTCCTTTTTCGTGTGCAAGACGTGCGCAGTCGTAGGCAAACTCGAAAAACACAGTTGGTTCCGTATATGTATAGGATATGCTTCTGCATCCAACGCTCTCTGCAGCATGAACAACTTGTTCAGGAGATACAGATTCTCCCGGGATGTCTGCATGTATTTTTGAATACTGAGCGATATCATAGTTCTGACAGTGCCTGCACCGGAAATTGCATCCCACGGTTGATATAGACAGTGATTTAGATGAGGGAAGAAAATGAAACAGGGGCTTCTTCTCTATGGGATCTATATTCATTGAAATAAGTTTGCCGTACACAAGAGAATAGAGTGTCCCTCCCCTGTTTTCTCTTACACAACAAATGCCTCTCTTGCCATTATTGATACTGCAATGGTGAGCACAGAGAAAACACCTTACTTTCATTCCCTTCATCTTCTCATAAAACATTGCCTCTTTCATAAATCCATTATATCACGATAGATATTACCCGTCATACACAAACAAAGCCCTGCTGTCTGTATCTATTACAGGCTCCCTCCATCAAAATATTATCGGTGATTATTTGTGGAGAAACATATAAATATAATTAAACCTGCAAAGGTATTCTGCCGATATATGTATAAGCATGTTTATAAATGGACAACAAAAGGATCTAAATTGGCAACAATCAAATCGTTTACAAAATGTATTCATATGTTCCATTTTTGTATTTTTCCCTTGACAATTAAAAAATAATTATATAAATTATAAACAACGTATGTTAGAAAAACTTTTTACATCGGGAATCAGGGCTGACATCATGTCACTTCTTTTCAATAATCCTGAAGAGAAGTTTTATGTTAGAGAGATAGCCAGGCTTATCAGTAAAAATCCTTCGGGAGTAAAAAGAGAGCTTGATAAACTTCTCAAGATGGATCTTGTTTTAACTGAAAGGGAAGGCAATCTTAAATATTTTACGGTAAACAGGAACTCCCCTCTCTTTCCCGAACTCAAAGGTTTGATTGCAAAATCCCTTGGTCTTCCCGGTGCACTTAAATCTGTACTGAAAGCATCGGAGGCAAAGTCAGCCTTTATTTACGGCCCCTACGTAAATAATGCAAACCGTTCTTCCCTTGACCTGTTTGTTGTTTCCGATTCAAATCATATTCGAAAAACACTTGATGATATAGAAAAAAGATTCGGGAGAGAAATTAACCTTACGTTAATGAATCTTTTAGATTATAAGTCCAAGAAAAAGAGCGGAGACCGTAAGCTCAAGAAGCTTATCACCGCGAAAAAGATAGTACTTCTTGGAAGACTATAAAATACTCCCGCGCAAAGGGAGAAGAAAGGGGGTGAAAATAAATGGCCGCCAAGAAAAAAGCCGCTGCAAAAAAGAAAAAGACTACCGCTAAGAAGAAAACTACTGCGAAGAAGAAAACTACTGCGAAAAAGAAAACTACTGCTAAGAAGAAAACTGCGAAGAAGAAGACTACTGCGAAAAAGAAAACTACCGCTAAGAAGAAAACTACTGCTAAGAAGAAAACTGCTGCGAAAAAGAAAACTACCGCTAAAAAGAAAACTACTGCTAAGAAGAAGACTGCAAAAAAGAAAACTGCTGCGAAAAAGAGAAGAAGATAGCAAGAGTATAGTTTCTTTAAGCTTAGCTGTCCCATCTGAAGCAAGGTGGGGCAGTTTTTTTATATTCAGACAGACTCTGCGGAGTACTCTGCAAGTCTTATAACAGGCGGAGTTACGAATATTAGGATTAAAACGGTTTCAGAAAAGTATAAAGGGCGATTTCCATCGCCCTAGGAACGATCTGGAGAGATACGAATAATTTTAAACCTGCGCAGCCAGTTCTGAAGATGTTGACACAGGAACTGTTTCTGGAGTAACAATTTCCCAGGTGTCTCTTAATAAGAGTATTTTCTTGAGCAATTTTATATGCAGCGTATGTCCTGATTTATTTGCAAGGATATGTCCATGTATGGGCAGACCAATCAGTGAAATATCACCTACTGCATCAAGTATTTTGTGTCGGACAAATTCATCTTTAAATCTCATTTTGTTATCATTTATGACTTCCCGGTCATTCAGCACGATAGCATTGTCCAGTGATCCCCCCCGGGCCAATCCTCTTGACTTCAACATTTCAACATCCCGCAGAAAACCAAAGGTCCGGGCTGGCGCAAGTTCATCTATAAAGCTCATTGTCGTAATGTCGATTCCCATCTTTTGTTCTCCAAATGCAGGATGAGTATAGAATAAACGATAGGTTATTCTCGTTCCCTCATAGGGAATCACAGCTATCTGGCTATTACCATCCATAACAACAACGGGAGCCAGTATTCTTAAGTAAGAAACTGCTTTTGCCTGTTTATCGACTCCGGCTTCCATTATTCTGGAAACAAAATGAGATGAACTGCCATCAATTATCGGCACTTCAGGTCCATCAATCTCAACATACACATTATCAACATTGAGACCGGAGAGAGCAGCCATAAGGTGCTCCACCGTGCCAATTCTTACCCCTTCAGCAGACAGTGTTGTAGCAAAAGTCGTATCAGAGACAGAACTCACACTGGCTTTAATTCTGACATTTCCTTTGTCAGTCCTTATAAAGACCACACCTGTATCACTCGGTGCAGGCATGAGTCTCATATTTATAGTCCTTCCAGTATGAAGACCTAACCCGCTGATAAATATTTCATCTTTAATCGTATTTTGCAATCGCATAACTCAACTATATAAGCAATTTGGATACCAGAGAATTTACCTTTTAAAATCAAGGGGATTGATTTTAGACATGTATCATTAATACCTCTACAGTGTCTCTATTCTGCACATTTCAGACTTCCCCTCCTACAACCATTTCAGGTATTCTCACGGTAGGCATGGCATCGGAGACAGGAACCCCTTGCGCATCTTTACCGCAGGTTCCTATGGCAAAACCAAGATCATTTCCGACCATATCTATTGATTGCAGGACATCAGGGCCGTTGCCTATGAGAGTAGCACCTCTCACAGGTTCTCCTCGTTGTCCCTTTTCTATGAGGTACCCTTCTGATACTTCAAACACGAATTCTCCCGTTACAGTGTTGACCTGTCCTCCGCCCATTTTCATTACGAGAAACCCCTTGTCTACAGAACCTATAATTTTCAGAGGATCCTCTTCTCCTGATGCAATGAATGTATTGGTCATCCTCGGAATAGGCCTCTCTTTATAAGACTGCCTTCTTCCATTTCCGCTCGATGGAACACCATCTTTCATGGCAGTTAGCCTGTCGTACATGTACCCTGTAAGGACCCCTTTCTCTACCAGCACAGTACTTTGAGACATGGTGCCTTCATCGTCAAACCTGAACGACCCTCTCTTATTCTGAAGGGTCGCATCATCAATAATAGTCACCATCGGGGATGCAATCCGCTCACCCATTTTGCCTGTATATACTGACAGCCCCTGCTGCACGAGATCAGCCTCGAGTCCGTGTCCCACGGCCTCATGAATCATAGTGCCCCCTGCTTCAGCAGATATGATAACGGGCATCCTCCCCCCCGGCGCCTTCCTTGCATTCAACAGAGCTACAGCCTTCTGTGCCGCCTTGCAGGCTACCTCTTCAAAAGGGGTCTCATCAAAGATCTCAAAGCCCGCAAGCCCGCCAACGGGTTCATAGCTTGTCTGCAATACATCACCTTCGGCAGCAATGACCTGAATCAGGGCAAGGGTATAAATCCGCTCGTCTTCCGCAATTATTCCGTCCGAGGATGCGATACAAACATTTTTAATGGAATCCCTGTACATAATTGAAACCTGCTTGATCTTCGGACTGACACTCCTGGCAGCTTTGTTTGATTCTTCGATAAGTGAAATTTTTCTGTTTGTTGCCACATCCCGGGGATTTAATTTTATAGTGAAATCAGTTGCAGGCTTCAGTTTTCTCAAGTCGAAAGACAGGCTTCCTTCCTTCCTTTCTTTTACTGCGCTGCTGACTGTTTCCGCGATATGGGAGAGAGAATCCTCGGAGAAATCATTACTGTATGCATATGCAGACTTACCGCCAAAGATAACTCGAACACCTATGCCGGCATCAACTCCGGAATACAGCTTTTCTATTTTGTCATCTTCAAGCTGAATAGCGAGAGGCCTTTCCCTCTCAATATAAACATCCGCATAATCGCCCCCCCTTGAAAGCGACTTTTTTATTATTCTGCTTATCAGTTCATCAGAAATTCTGTTCATTATTTAACGCAGGGGAAAGAGATTTGTGGGCTCCATTGTCCACTTAAAATCTGGTCCTTCCATCTCTTGCATCTGAAGCTCTCCGTGAAGAACCACCCGGAGCGGCACCCAATACCCCCAAATCCTTTCTATCAATTTTCATTATAATTTGAAATGGTATTATACAACATATCTTACATCCATTATATAGAGTGAGAAAGGAGAATAACATGCCCAAAATAGGCGTAATCGGCGGAAGCGGTTTGTATGATATGAAGGGATTTGTACTCAATAAAAAGAAAGCGGTAAAAACACCCTTCGGCAAACCGTCGGATCAGTATCTGCTCGGTAAGATTGGCAACGTTGACGTCGTGTTTCTTCCCCGGCACGGCAAACACCATGACATCCCTCCCCATTCTATCAACTACAGGGCAAATATCTGGGGGTTCAAAAAGCTTGGCGTTGACAGAATCCTTTCAATCAGTGCCGTCGGTGGAATAAAAAAGGGCTTAACGCCAGGGGATATAGTTATTTTGGATCAGGTGCTGGACATGACGCAAAGCAGAATATCCACATTTTATGACGGGAAAGATGGTGTCGTTCATATTGATTTTACGGAGCCTTACTGCCCTGAGCTGCGAAAAGTTCTGATGAAAGCCGGGAAAGGAGCAAAAGTATCCGTAAAAAACGGTGGTACCTATGTAGCGGTAGAAGGGCCACGACTGGAAACTGCTTCGGAAATAAAGAGTTTTAAAATCCTCGGCGGTGATGTTGTCGGGATGACAGGAATGCCCGAGGCTTCGCTTTCAAGAGAACTGGAAATATGTTATTCCGGCTTGTCCGTCGTCGCAAATTATGCTGCGGGAATAAGCAGGAAAAAGCTTACTGTGGCTGAAGTGATGGAAGCAATGCAGTCATCAACTGGAAGCATAAAGCGTCTGTTAAAAGAAACAATCAGGCTGATCCCGAAAAACCGAAAATGCCGTTGCGGAGAGGCACTGAAAGAAGCTAAAATATAGTATCACTGTTCAATACCTGTTTTCATCCGACTCCCGATTTAAAGTGCCCGGTACAGTCAGCCTCTGACAGCGTTTTTTGCAGGAACAGACAGGGTCCACCAATTGTGATTCAGATAATTGACAGTAAACAGGTAATTGTATAACCTAATTAAAGTGCTTGAATATTCTTTAAAAAAGTTCCGTTATCTCAACTACCTGCTCGCTGTTTTGATAGTTTTTGCATCCCTGCTCCTGGTGAGAAACGTTGTGAGCATTTCTTTTTCAAAAAACGGAGAACCGCAGGTCGCCTCAGAAGATACCCCTTTACCCTATAAGAATAAAAAAGACATTATGCACTATTCCGGAATACTGGAAAGAAATCCTTTCGGAGAGCCGATGAGCCTCAAACCTATCGCCGGTGAGAAAAAGGAGGCAACATTTCATGGATCATTGACTGATCTGACCTTGGTCGGAACGGTAGTCGGTCCCCGATGGCTGAGTTATGCAATATTTGAAAACAAGGCAAATTCGTCCACCGGAGGCCAGGAAGTTTTTGCATACAGGGAAAAAATCTACGATTACGGGATGTTAACAACGATCAGCAGCTCATCTGTTGAAATAGAGCAGGACGGTCGGCTTTACAAACTCACAATTCCATTTGAAGAAGCCGGAGAAAAGTTGACAGGGGAACCGGACAGGCGATCTTCAACTCCTCAAAACTCATTTGCAAGAAAAGTAGGTGAAAGGGAGTATGTTCTTGACGGCAGAAGAGTCCAGAAATCACTCGAAAGCCCTGAACAGATATTGACAGACGCGCGACTGCTACCGAACTTTGTGGACGGAAAGCAGGAGGGCTTCAAAGTAAGCGAAGTAATTCCTGACGGAATTTACCACACCATGGGGATCAGGAACGGAGACATCCTGTTAAGAGTAAATGGCCTTGAAATATCAAACCCCGAAGTTGCCATGCAGGCAATGACTGCCCTGAAAGGAATGAACAGGGTCGAACTGGACATAGCGAGAGAAGGCAAGAACATGTCTATGAATTACCAGATACGGTAAGCAAATATACCCAATTATTTGACAATTGACACCCAATAAAGAATAATGGATAATCCTTTTAATACTATTCAGAACCTGAAATCCTTTAAGGACCCATTGATGAAGATAATGAAGAAGCTTTCAGTCCTGCTATGTTCGCTTGTGGTTGCAGCCTGGACCCTCTCTTTTCCTTCATTGACCGCTGCAGATACGTCCAGAGGAACTAATTCTTCGCAGCCGCAGATAGCCTTCAATTTTGTTGACGTGGAAATCCCCACAGTCATTAAATTCATCAGTGAAATTACGAAAAAAAACTTTCTTTTTGATAACAGGATAAAGGGGAAAATAACAATAATAGCCCCGACAAAACTCTCTCTTGATGAATCGTTCAACCTCTTCACATCGGTACTCAGCCTGAAGGGGTTCACCATAATTCCTTCAGGTCCGAACACGTATAAGATTATCCCCTCATCACTCGCAAAACAGACAGGGCGAATTTCTGACGACAAATTTGTTTCCGTTAACGAGGGATACATAACGAAACTGCTCCCCATCGATAACATTAAGGCCAGCGAGGCATTGCAGTTTCTCCGCCCTGTCATTTCGAGGGACGGACACATATCTGCTTTTGGCCCCCGCAATATGCTGCTCGTTGTTGACTCCGGTATAAATATCGACAAAGTCATGTCAATTCTCAGCCTGATTGATAAGCCGTCCATAGCAGAAGAAGAGTCACAGATCAATGTCTACTTCCTCGAGCATGCCGATGCGGTAGACATGTCAACGGTCCTGCAGGGGATAATAAAGGATCTTCAGACATCATACAAATCCGCCAGGAGGGCTAAACAGACACCCGCTGAAAGTGCAGTTCCCATACTGAGCGTCACACCTGACAAGGCAACCAATGCCCTTGTAATAGTGGCCCCCTTATCGGACTACGACAACATCCTCCGGGTAATCAGAACTCTCGACAAGAAGAGGAAGCAGGTCTTTGTTGAGGCAATGATCGTTGAAGCGCAAATGGACAAATTGAAAGATCTTGGAACAAAATGGAGGGTAATGGCAACCCACAATGATGAACCAATCGCCATAGGAGGCGTTGGAAATGTCAGTTCCGGAACAATCCTGGATATCATCACCGGTCTTTCCGGTTTTTCTGTCGGCGGCATGGGGAACTTCATTGATATCCCCGTTACATCTATCGGCGGAAGCGGGGCTTCCAGTGAGACATTGACAGCTCCGGGATTTGCCGCACTCTTCAGCCTGAGCGATTTCAAAGATGCAATAAACGTTTTGTCAACTCCGCAGATACTCACCTCCGATAATGAAGAAGCAGAAATACTTGTTGGTGAAAATGTCCCCTTCATATCCCAGAGAGAGCGGGACGTTGTTACGACTAACACTGTGCTGAATTCCATCGTGAGGACCGATGTAGGGATCAAGCTGCGGATAACTCCTCAGATTACTGAAGGGGACTACGTCAAACTCGATTTATTCCAGGAAATTTCCGCGGTTAAGAATACCTCTGAGGAAATACTCACCACCGTCGGACCTACAACCACCAAAAGGTCAACAAAGACCTCTGTGGTGGTCAAGGATGGACGGACCGTCGTCATAGGAGGACTGATGCAGGAAAGAGAAGAGGAAAGTGTTATCAAGATACCCCTTCTGGGTGACATTCCTGTCCTTGAATGGCTCTTCAAGTTCAAGAGCGTTTCAAAAACCAAGACAAACCTCCTCGTATTTCTCTCTCCCCATATTGTCAAAGAACATCCCAGACAGGAAGAAACAACGGAAAATATGCACCGGGAATTTGCGGCAAATGAAAATTCATACAGCCGCGGGGAATTGATGGTCAAATTCAGAGACTATATTTCCGTAGAGAGAGCCCTGGAAATAATTACGATGATGGATGCAGCAGTCATAAAACGCTTTGCAAGCATAGATGTCTATCACATACGACTCAGGGGCGGCCAGGATGTGGACCATGCCATTGAAATGTTTTCATCTCATCCTGACGTTCTGTACGCCGAACCGAACTACAAAGTCAGAATCCCTGAACCTCCTGAAGAGAGAAATATGGAATATCAAGTGCCTGAGCTGAATACGAACAATACTGAACATTCTCAGCAAGAGAATAAAGTACGTCCCCTGCCCCGTGAAACGAAAGAGTCATCACCTGTAGAACCATTCGCATATGTCAACAGTTCAGTTAAACCGTCTTTGCCAATAAGCAAAATGAAAAAAAAAACAAGTTCAGATCATGACGATTTCAACGCAGGCAGCAGCCCTCCCACGACAGACCTGTCTCAAAGCATAGCCCCTGCAGCGTCTCCCGGGTATTCTCGGGACTTTGAGATACAGCAGATCAACAAGCCGGCAGTAAATAAGTATTATATCCAGGTCGGTGCCTGGAAAAACATTAAGTATGCCACAGACACCCTTTCAACACTGAGGACTCAATACCCTGATGTATATCTGGCCAAAGAAGGCACCTTTCACAAGATCCGGATCCCGGGCACCATGAGCAGAAAAAAAGATGTATCAATACTGAATGATCTGAAAAATAATTTTAATCTGAAGCCTATTCTCGTAAATCAATCGTTGTAAGGCCCTGCAGGACAGTATGATGGACAGTATAGAAAATATCAAAGACGATGAGATAGAGTTCTCCCTTCTCGAAAAAATATCCCTCTCCTTTGCCAAGGGCAATGTATTTTTGCCGCTGAGAAGAGAGGACAATGAATTGCTGGGAGCCGTGGCTGATACCCGGGGAATTTTTGCACTTCGGGATCTGGCGCGAAGCATGAACCTCAAGCCCCGTCCGCTTCAGGCAGGAGAGGCCCTCATAATAGAAACAATTAACCGCATTTACAGCCGGACAAGCAGGGTAGACGAAGCAATGGGGGTCATCCACGGAGAAGACCTTTCCATGGTAGCTACGGAATTTGAATCACCGACCGATCTTCTTGAACTGACGGAAGAGGCCCCGATCATCCGTCTGCTGAATGCGCTGTTGATGGAAGCAGTAAAGGAAAAAGCAAGTGATATTCATATCGAACCCTATGAAAAAGGCATTGATGTCAGATTCCGGGTAGACGGGATTCTGAGCAAAGTTTTGAGTCCTCCAAAAATTATTCATGACGCCCTCATATCCAGGGTAAAGATACTTGCCGGTCTCGATATTGCGGAAAAAAGACTTCCCCAGGACGGAAGAATACAGCTGCTTGTGGGCGGGAAAGACATCGATATCCGTGTGTCCATCATACCGACCGCACTGGGCGAAAGGGCCGTCCTGAGACTCCTTGACCGTCATTCAGGTATGCTGAGCCTTGAAATGCTCGGACTGACAGATACCCTTCTCATTTCATTAAAGAATGCCCTGTCCAGGCACAATGGAATCATACTGGTTACAGGACCGACAGGCTCCGGTAAAACTACTTCATTGTATGCATCACTCCTGCGGCTCAACACGGAAGACAGGAATATCATCACTGTTGAAGACCCTGTTGAGTATCAGTTGACCGGCATAGGGCAGATGCAGGTCAATCCAAAAATCGGTCTGACATTTGCAGCGGGACTGAGATCGATACTGCGGCAGGATCCGGATATAATGATGGTCGGTGAGATACGAGATCTGGAAACTGCGGAGATTGCAGTTCACGCTTCCCTGACAGGGCATCTGGTCCTGAGCACCCTGCATACAAACGATGCTCCCAGTGCTGCCACACGACTCATTGACATGGGTATAGAACCATTTCTTGTCTCCTCATCGCTGGCATGTGTACTGGCCCAGCGGCTTGTAAGGGTAATCTGCCCTCACTGCAAAGAATCCTATGTGCCGTCTAAACAGGAACTGAACTACCTCGGAATTGACCCTCCTCCTTCTGAACTGTACCGTGGGAAGGGATGCGAAAAGTGCCTGGACAAGGGATATCTCGGCAGGACAGGCATCTACGAACTGCTCGAAATCACTCCTGATGTAAGAACAATGATAGCGGAGAGAAAAGATGCTCAGGCAATCAAGGCAGCCGCAGTACGGTCCGCCGGATTTAATTCTCTCCAGAAAAATGCATTGGACAAGATATTAAAAGGTATTACAACCGTTGAGGAAGTCATACGGGTAACACTAAAAGATGCAGAATCATTATAGTTCATATAACGTAATGGATAGAACTTTGTTTCAATCACCAATAAATAAATAATGACCAATAATGTGATAACAATATTCATGACTTCAAAGTTTATTGATACTTCGGTCATGGGACATGGAAATTTATTCGTAATTCGTAATTCGTAATTTTCTTTTAATAGTATGCCTGTATTCAAATATCGAGGATATGATCAGCAGGGAGCGGCAACTGACGGAGTAATAGAAGCCGACGGACAACGGGATGCCGCCCTGAAAATAAAAACAAAGGGAATCTTCCCAAAAGAGATACGGGAGGCAAGCACCTCACCGAAGAAATCTCTTTTCAAACAGATATCGCCCCTGACACTTGCCAACATAACACGAAGACTTTCAACGCTCCTTTCGTCAGGAGTTCCGCTCATAGAAGCAATGGGAGCCCTCTCTAACGAGCAGAAGGGTGAATGGAAGAACATTTTAATCGACGTGAAAGACAGACTTGCCGGTGGCGCGACTTTTGACCGTGCGCTGAGTGCACATCCTGATGTCTTCCCTGATTTTTACTGCGGCATGATTTCCGCAGGCGAAATCAGCGGCAAACTGACTGATGTGCTGGAAAAACTCGCCGATTATCTTGAAAAGGAAATCAATATTAAAAGCAAAGTCACAACAGCACTCACCTATCCCCTGTTCATGGCCTGTGTAAGCGTCGCCATTGTCCTTTTCCTGTTTACCTTTGTAATCCCGAAGATAACCAAGATATTCGAGGAAAGTGCTTCAGCCCTCCCCTTTGCGACCATCGTCCTCATCTGGATCAGCACGGCACTGAAAAAATTCTGGTGGCTTTTGATAGCGCTCACAGCAGGCATTGCTTTCACATTCAGAAAGATAAAACAGAAGAGAAAAGATCTGATTGACGGCCTCCTCCTCAGGGAACCGACGGGCATCATGACAGGGCTTTACATGCTGCGCTTTTCCATGACAATGGGATTCCTTCTCTCAGGCGGACTTCCAATTCTCCGGGCCATGAAGCTGACTTCAAAGGCAACGGGAAATGTTGTACTTGAGCAGAGAATCATATCTGCCGAGAATCTGGTTTCACAGGGAGCAAAACTCTCGTCAAGTCTTGAGGGGTTCCCTCCCACACTGTTGCAGATTATTTCTACAGGGGAACAGACGGGAAAACTTCCCGAAGTGCTCTTGAAAACAGCCCAGTCCTATGAATCCGATTTTGACAGAAAACTCCAACGGGGGATCAGCCTTCTGGAACCGGTCCTTATTTTAACCATGGGACTGGTTGTCGGTTTTATCGTTGTGTCAGTACTGCTCCCCATTTTTGAGCTGAATGAAATGATGCGCTAATGTAAATAAGCCCTTACGTCAACAGACCGGAATCACGTACCCTCTAAAGCCATAACGACTAAGCCCTGGGATCGAAATCTTCAAGAAACATCAAGGATGGAAATTCAAAGATTCCTCTTCGATATACAGAGTATGTATGGCACGCACATGTGTCTATAAAGCATTGGTGATCACACCTTGTAAACATGCAGTTCATCTTTCCTTACGATACATTCATCAGACAGCAACAGGTCAGTTGTTTATACGTTTATTAGCTTTTTAAATTGTGTAGCGATGCATTTGATGCTACATATAAGTTAATGGATAAAACTCACAATTTTTTAATACCATTACATGAAAGGGGCGAAACACATGGTGTATACGCAAGACCAGGCTGCCGGGAAATGGAACGGTGGCTTGGCCGCTCTTTTGTTTCTTGCAGGTGAAAATGGCATTGTATTGGAATATGCTTCAGTGTAATAAGGGAATAGCTGAATTTAAATAAACAGGAGAAACCTGTGAGAAAAAGGTTCCAATTCAAGAGCATCGGAGCACGCCTCACCTTCTGGTTTTTCATTATGGCAATGCTTCCACTGATTATGGTCAATATCGCAATCTACATTCATATGGTGCATTCAATAAAGGTATCAGTATTCAATAAGATCGAATCTATCAGGGATTTAAAGGTTCTTGAAGTCAACCACTGGCTCAAAGAAAGAATCAGCGATATCTATATTATTTCTGCCAGCGACGAGATACGCCTGCTGGAAATTATTCAAAGTGACAGAGAAGAAATCAGTCGACCCGATATGGCGATTATTTCCAGGGAGCAAACTCTTCTCAATAACTACCTGAAAAATTATGATGACTTCCATGAAATCTCTATTGTAGACCCGCACACAAATAAAATCCTGGTCTCTACCGATAGAAAGAACGAAGGGAAAGTTCGTTTAACAGCGCCTCATGTTACAGAGTCCTTTCGGGGAGGGGAATTATTCATCGAGGATATTCATTATCCCGAGGGGCTCGATAAGCCCTCCATGGCTTTTTCCATTCCCATTTTCAGTCTGGCCAACCGTAGCACCCCTATCGGCTTACTCGTTGCCAGCATTAACCTTGAAAGCTCCCTTTATAAATTGTTGCTCAATCGTACGGGAGTCGGAAAGACGGGTGAAACCCTCATTGTTAACAAAGACATCATTGCCCTGAACGAGTTGCGCTGGCACAAGGACGCCGTTCTTAAACTGAAAATAGAATCAGGACCTGCCCGAAAGGCCTCCCGCGGAAAAACGGGTATTGTTGAGACAGATGACTACAGGGGCGAAATGGTATTGGCCGCGTATACACATATCCCCATGACCGGATGGGGTTTTGTCGCAAAGCAGGACCTTAAAGAAGTTTACGCCCCCATCTATGGTCTCAGAAAATGGATGTTCGCCATTGTAATCATGACTTTGTCTGGAGTGATCATTGTTGCTTTTCGTGTCTCAAAATCAATTTCCAGACCGATCAAGGTATTACATAAAGGCAGTGAAATAATAGGGAATGGGAATCTGGATCATAGAGTTGGAACTGGCGCACATGACGAAATCGGTGAGTTGTCCAGAACATTCGATCATATGATAGAAAAGCTCAAGACTACCACCGCTTCATGGGATGAATTGAATAGAGAGATTGTCCAGCGCAAGCATCTTGAAAAAACGCTTCTCGAAATTGAGGAACATGAACGACGGCGTATTGGACACGATCTTCATGATAATCTGGGACAACAACTTACGGGCATTTCTTTTAAGACCAAAGGACTGGAAAACATATTAAGGAAAAAATCAATTCCCGAGGCTGAAGATGCAGAAAGAATTGCATACCTCATAGAGATGTCAAAAGCACAGCTCAAATCCCTGTCAATAGGTCTTGCTCCCATGTTTGGAAATGATGAGTACAGTCTGGCTACAGCCTTAGCAGAACTAGCGTCCAATTCCGAAAAACTATTTGGAATACATTGTGATCTGAAATGCAATAAATTTGTCAGATTATATTATAAATCCGCACTGATACACCTCTACCGTATCGCTCAGGAGGCCATTACAAATGCTGCGCGGCACGCCAAACCCGACAAAATCGAAATTCGCCTCAGCAAGAAACATGATGAAATCACAATGTCAATAAGAGATGATGGCCTGGGTTTTTCTACGCTGCACCGGACAAGCGGGATGGGTCTTGAAATTATGAAATATCGGGCAGCCATAATCAATGCATCGATTGACATCCGTCCCGACAGCAAGAAAGGGACACGTGTAACCTGCGTTTTTTATGATAAACAGAAAAGTGAGACCAACATTACGGAGAAACTTCATAATTCTTTATCCTGTTAGCATAATTTTCTGGCGGGACAAAACAAAGGAGAAACAATCATGAAAAAGTTACCTATGCTTCATAGGAAAAAACACCTAATAAAACATAAGGATTCTCTTTAAAAAAACCCTACTCACTTCTGTCGATTTTCAGGGCACTATAATTGTCCTATAATGAATACAATGAGAATAATACGAAAGGGAATTGAGGGGAGAAAAAACCATGAAAACGCAAAAGCCTGGAAATAAAACAAAAAAGAGTAAAGTCTTTATTGTTGACGACCATTGCATTTTACGTGAAGGTCTTTCTCACCTTATTAACAGTGAAGAAGACCTTATAGTATGTGGAGAAGCAGACAATGTTTCCGATGCGCCACAGGCCATTGAAGATTCCAAACCCGATATTGTAATAGTTGATATCGGTCTTGGAGATGGAAGTGGAATCAGACTCACAGAGAATCTCATGTATTCCCATCCCGCCATATCAGTACTGGTCCTGTCCATGCATGATGAATCGGAATATGCCGAACGTTGTCTTAAGTCAGGGGCACGGGGCTATATCATGAAACAGGAGTCATCCCGGAAATTGCTGTCAGCAATACGAAAAGTCCTGAACGGTGAAATATACGTGAGCGATAAATTAAACGTAACACTTTTGCATAAGTTTGTTAAAAACAAATTTGAAAGTTTCGATTCTTCCACAAAGCCCCTCAGCAACCGTGAACTGGAAGTGTATCAACTCCTCGGGCAGGGACTGAAAAAACACAAGATAGCAGAACGGTTAAACCTCAGTGTCAAAACCATTGAAACCTACATAGAACACATCAAGATCAAGCTGCAGTTAAAGGGCACACATGATGTCCTTATGCACGCGGTCAAGTCTATTTATTAATGTAAAGCAAAAATCATGGCTACGCTGTAGGGGCAATCCCTTGCGGATGCCCTTGTCCTCGTGGCTCCCCATAAGGGCAGGCACGAGACATGCCCCTACATTATCCCCCATAGGAAAAAGCACCTAGTCCATCATAAGAAGCTTCCTCAGTATAAATTTCAGCCTTTGATTTAGTACAAAAATACCTAGTCTATCATAAGGAATTTCTACCCGAAAACCTTCAACTTTCTGTCGATTTACAAGGCAATATATTTATCCCACAATGGAAATAAGGAGGCAGCCCTCAGGGATGATAAAGAGAATGAACAAGAACACATTTAAAAAGAGAGGAGGCATAAGGGAATGTTCAATATCTTAAAGAAGGAGGAATTGTCAGAGCAGATAACGTTATTTGAGATCTCTGCAAAAGACATCGCGAATAAGGCAAAGCCGGGTAATTTTTTTATGCTCAGGACTCATGAGCAGGGAGAAAGGGTTCCTTTAACCATTGCTGATTTTGACAGGGACAGAGGGACCATAACAGCTGTGTTTCAGAAGGTCGGCAAGTCGACCAATCATCTGGGGTCCCTCAATGAAGGTGATTTTATACCCGATGTCACCGGTCCTCTCGGTAACCACTCCCACATAGATAATTTCGGCAGAGTTGTGTGCGTGGGAGGCGGCGTGGGGATCGCGCCTGTATACCCCATAGCAAAAGCGCTCAAAGAATCAGGCAATATCGTCACATCAATCATAGGTGCCCGTTCAAAATCAATTCTCTTTTGGGAAGAAAAGATGCGGAACGTATCTGACGAACTTATTATTACCACCGATGACGGTTCCTACGGCACCAAGGCAACTGTAACCGCTCCCCTGGAAGATATTCTGAGCACCGAACAGGTCGACCTGGTCGTTGCCATCGGCCCTGCAGTCATGATGAAGTTCGTCTGCAAGACGACGGAAAAGTACAGAGTAAAAACGGTAGTCAGCCTCAATTCAATCATGATTGACGGGACGGGAATGTGCGGCGGCTGCAGGGTTGAAGTTGGAGGGGAGACAAAGTATACCTGTGTCGACGGCCCCGAATTTAATGGCCACGACGTGAACTTTGATCTGCTTATGAACAGGCTGAAGGCGTATATTCCCCAGGAAAGTATAGCTTTGAACCGGGGAGGATCAACAGTGGAGGTCCAATAGATATGGAATTAAAGACAGAGGAGAAAAGCACACATCATAGAGTGGAAATGAGGGAACAGGCACCTCTGGTACGGGCACGGAATTTCAAGGAGGTTCCTTTTGGATATACCCCTGATGAAGCAGTCGAGGAGGCATCAAGATGCAAGACATGCAAGAAAGGCGTCTGCAGGACAGGGTGCCCCGTTGAAGTAGATATTCCCGGATTTATAGAACTGATAAAAGAAAGAAAATTCCTCGATGCCTGCTACAGGGTAAAGGAGAAAAATGCCCTGCCGGCTGTCTGCGGAAGGGTATGCCCCCAGGAAAGACAGTGCGAATCACGCTGCCTGCTGGGCAAGACGGGAAAGCCTGTTGCGATTGGAAACCTGGAGAGATTTGTTGCTGATTATGAGGCAGAGAAGGGTAACATGAGAATTCCTGAAAGACCGGATCCCACAGGGAGAAAAGTCGCAGTCATTGGCTCCGGTCCGGGAGGCCTGACATGTGCAGTCGATCTTGCAATGGCCGGACATCAGGTCACCTTATATGAGGCATTTCATGAAGCGGGAGGGGTATTAGTTTACGGTATACCCGAGTTCAGGCTTCCCAAGGCAATTGTGAAAAGAGAGGTCGAGTATATAAAGAAGCTGGGTATCGAGCTTAAACTCAATGTGGTAATTGGAAAACTCCACACCATTGATGAATTACTGAATGGCAAGGGATATGATGCATGCTTTATTTGTACAGGTGCAGGACTGCCCATGTTTTTAGGAATACCGGGTGAAAACCTTAATGGTGTCTGCTCTGCAAATGAATATCTGACAAGGGCCAATCTTATGAAGGCCTATCTCTTTCCCGAATATGAAACACCCATAAAAGTAGGCACGAAAGTCGCTGTACTGGGTGGAGGCAATGTTGCCATGGATGCTGCACGGGTAGCATTAAGGCTTGGCGCGGAAAAGGTCTATCTTATTTACCGCCGCTCCGAGGACGAGATGCCTGCAAGAAAAGCGGAAGTACACCATGCACGCGAGGAAGGCATTGAGCTTTTACTCCTGACAAACCCGACAAGATACATTGATGACGGGAATGGGAATCTCTGCGGACTTGAATGCATCAGTATGAACCTCGGCGAACCGGATGAATCAGGCAGGAGAAGGCCCGTTCCGATCAAGGGCAGCGAGTTTCAAATCCCCGTAGATGTAGCAATCCCCGCATTAGGGGCCAAAGCAAATCCGCTTCTCACAAGAACAATGTCGGATTTAACCGTAAATAAAGGCGGCTATATTACCGCTGAAGACGGGACTGGCATGACATCGAAGAAGGGTGTATTCGCAGGTGGAGATATTGTCACAGGTGCTGCAACGGTTATCTCGGCTATGGGAGCAGGAAGGAGGACAGCGAATGCAATCAACGAGTATCTCAAATGGAATCACTGGGAGTTTAACGCATAGATGTATGTAAGGGCGGGGGCACCCCGCCCTTACGAAGGGAGGGAAAACAATGAGAGAAGATATAAACATTCTGATCGTAGACGATGAGCCTGTAGTTTTAAAGAGTGCCGCGAGGATCCTGAGTCCCGAAGGCTATGACGTAGAAGGAGTAATCAGCGGGAAAATGGCAGTACAAAATATAAAGCACAATAATTACAGACTTGTCATCACAGACCTCAAGATGCCCGGAATAGACGGCATTACGCTCATACAATGGATCAGACAGTATCAGCCTGGTATAGGTATCGTGGTTATTACCGGACACCTCTTCCCGGAAAACATCAAAGAGGAAGATAAACGCGGAATACTCAGCCATATCATGAAGCCCTTTACACCGGAAATACTGAAAGACGCAGTACATATGGCAGTAGAAATGACAATTGGAAATGATTCAGAGATTGCACCGGAACAATACTTCCAGCAGGCAAAGATCGAGGAACTGGACGGGATGATAAATCGATACAAAAAAAATTCACGCCATGCAATAGGTGCGCTGCTGCAGGCCCAGGAAATATTAGGGTATCTTCCCCCAATAATACAGAAACATATCGCTCATGGCCTGGATATGTATCCCTCTGAAATACGCCGTATTGTTTCCTTTCACTCCTGCTTCAGGACAGAACCGGAGGATATTCATGTATCGGGTTGCACAAATGGCATTGAAAAGGCATGGAACAGCGTGACCTGGATGACAGGGCATAATGCTGTGCATGCAGTCAGCGATTTTATTAAAGGGAGACAATTGGAGTCTTGATGATGGATATCTGCAGGGACGGCAACACACTCTTTCGGAACAAAACCTATGAATCCTTCAGCACCTCTATAGGGGGGTGGTGCTGCTGGAAAGGAGAATTCTTATGGCCAGGCTAAGTATTGCAGACCTTCAGAAAGTGAGGGATAAAAACAAAGCATCATTTACTCTCAGAAAGGGCGATTACAAAGCGAAAATTACTGTCCATATGGGGACCTGCGGAATCGCGGCCGGTGCAAGGAATGTTATGACTGCCCTGATGAATGACATTGCCCTTTCCGGGAGAGAAGATATTGTAGTAAAAACCTCAGGCTGCGGCGGGCTCTGCGCCCGTGAACCCATGACTGTTATTGAATTAGAGGATCAGACGCCTGTCATTTACGGCGACATGAATGAAGAGAAGGTCTCGGAAATATTCAGAGAACATATTATGGGCGGAACTCCTGTAGAAAAATATGCATTGGCTCTTGGAGGCACAGCTATATTCTGACAGCCACTAACTACCTGTTGAACTTTGGACTTACAAATTATAAATATAAAGGAGGAATACATGGAAACTGCGGCTCGGACACATGCAATGCTTTGCGGAGGAACAGGCTGTATGGCAAGCGGCACGAACAAGGTCAAAGCCGCTCTCGAGGAGGAGTTTAAGAAGAAGGGAATTGACGATGAAGCAAAAGTGCACCTCTCGGGATGCAACGGGTTCTGCGCAAAGGGCCCTGTTATGGCTGTCTATCCCGATGAGACATTTTATCAGGATATAACGCCTGAAGATGTCCCCGGTCTTGTTGAGGAACATTTCCTGAAAGGGAGGCCCTATCAAAAATTGGCGTTCAAAGGGCATGACAAGAAAATTGCCATCCCCTCAATACATGATATTCCTTTCTTTAAACACCAGGTTCTGGTGGTGCTGAAAAACAAAGGGCTTATTGACCCTGAGAAGATCGAAGACTATATAATGATGGACGGCTATAAGGCGCTCGCAAGGGCACTCACGCAGATGAAGCCCGAAGAGATAGTAACGGTGGTTACCGACTCCGGACTAAGGGGAAGGGGCGGCGCAGGTTTCCCCACTGGCAAAAAATGGGAGCTCGGACGAAAAGTCGAATCGGAAGAGAAATATGTCATATGCAACGGTGATGAGGGTGACCCGGGCGCATTCATGGACAGATCGGTAATGGAATCAGACCCCCACGCAGTAATCGAAGGGATGATTCTCTGCGGCGTGGCGACTGAATCACATAAAGGCTACATCTATGTAAGGGCCGAATATCCCCTGGCAGTGAAACGACTTCAAATCGCCATTGACCAGTGTTACGAGGCAGGACTGCTCGGCAGTGACATATTCGGATCAGGTTTTGCTTTTGACCTTGAGATATACCAGGGCGCCGGCGCATTTGTTTGCGGTGAAGCTACGGCCCTGATGCGTTCTATTGAAGGCAAACGCGGGATGCCGAGGCCCAAACTGTTTCGTTCTGCAGTCAAGGGACTGTGGGACAATCCGACTATACTAAACAATGTGGAGACCCTGGCGAATATTCCTCAAATCGTCTTAAACGGCGCTGGCTGGTACAGAAGCCTCGGCACCGATGAAAGCGCCGGGACAAAGGTCTTTGCGCTTACAGGTGATATAAATAATGTGGGATTGGTTGAAGTCCCCATGGATACAACGCTCAGGAAGATTATCTTCGATATCGGCGGAGGGATAGCAAAGAAGGGGAGAAAATTCAAGGCCGTACAGCTGGGAGGGCCTTCGGGAGGCTGCATCACCGAGGAGTTCCTGGATATCCCTGTTACCTATGAGGCCATCAAGAAGAGCGGCGCAATCGTAGGGTCAGGCGGAATGGTCGTAATGGATGACAGTACCTGCATGGTGAACACTGCAAAGTTCTTCCTTGACTTTACTGCTGATGAATCCTGTGGTAAATGTGTCCCCTGCAGAATCGGAACAAAATTAATGTATGATCTGCTCGGCGACATCTGCGAAGGGAGGGGAAAAGCAGGGGATATAGAGATACTCGAAGACCTCTCGCAGGACATCATTGACTCATCACTCTGCGGCCTGGGCCAGTCAGCACCTACCCCGGTACTCTCAACGTTAAAACATTTCAGAAACGAATATGAAATGCACATAAATCACAAATGGTGTCCTACCGGTGTTTGTGGTGACCTCAGCACATTCTATATAGATGAAAAACTGTGCAAGGGATGCGGTGCCTGCGTGAGGGCATGTCCGGCAAATGCTGTAACCGGTGAAAAGAAAAAACCCCATGCGATAAATCAGGAAAATTGCGTACATTGCAGAACATGCTGGGATTCATGCAAGTTCGGTTCTATAAAGATACTTCCTGCCGCGGCCCGTCATGCGGGAGAGGCTGAAATAAAGCATCTGTCGGGCATGCTGGAGGAAAGGGGAAAAATAATCTGATGCTGCCTAAGTATAAAACGGGAGATTTCAGTATCCATGATCAACTGTCCCATGTGAAGCGGTTAACCGCGGAACGACGGAACGGTTACACAGTGCAACGTTTAAAAGCGGAGGTGTTCCATGATAAAACTTACAATTAATGGCAAAAAGGTCAGGACTGAAAAAGGCAGTACCATCCTTGAAACCGCAATGAGCAACGGCATAAAAATACCCAATCTCTGCTATGATGGCAGAGTGGAGCCCCACGGGGGCTGCAGGTTGTGTATTGTGGAGATCGAGGGGTGGAGGAAACCCGAGGCATCATGTGCGACATTTGCAGCTGAAGGGATGACCGTGTGGACAAATACCCCTAAGGTGACAAAGATACGCCAGTCCGTACTTGAGTTCATGTTAGTCCATCACCCCCTTGACTGTCCAGTTTGCGACAAGGCAGGTGAATGTGATGTCCAGGATCTCGCTCATCAGTATGGCAGCCCACGATCACGTTTTATGAGGGAGAGGAAACACGCACTGCCTGATACCAAAGGCCCCCTCGTAGAATTAAATGCAAGCAGGTGTATCCTCTGCGGCAAATGCGTCCGTATCTGTGAAGAACATCAGGGCCGGGGAGCACTGGGGTTTATCGGGAGAGGCTTTCCCACTGTTGTTCAGCCTGCATTTGGTGAAGTTCTTGAATGTGATTACTGCGGACAATGCATTGATGCATGTCCTACAGGTGCCCTCATGAACAAATCCCATAAATTCGAGGCGCGGTCATGGTCCCTCGATGAGAAGGATACCATATGCCCCTTCTGCAGCTGCGGCTGTACTCTCACCCTTGGAATGATGGAAGGAAAGATACTGAGATCGAGAGGAAGGAAAGGCAGGGGAGTAAACGAGGGCAATCTATGTGGCAGAGGACGGTTTGGCGTTGATTATGTCTACAGCGAGAACCGTCTCAAGTCACCCGTAATTAATAAAGGTGGAGAGCTTGTCCCGGTCTCATGGGATGAGGCCCTTAATTATATTAGCGACAGACTCAAAAATATAATCAATGCCCACGGCCCGTCATCCATAGGCGCAATAGGATCGCCCAGATGTACAAATGAGGAGAATTATATTTTTCAGAAATTCATGAAGGAGACAATAGGTTCGAACAACATAGATTCCTCCGCTTCCTTCGGCTACGGCATTGCAGAGAGGGCCTGGAAGAAGGCCTTCGGTCTCAAAGGTCACAGGATAGACCTGAAATCTCCTCTGGGTAAGGATGTAATCCTCGTCATAGAGTCTGACCTCAGCGTAACTCATCCTGTTTTCGGACTCAACATCCTTCAGGCACAGAAGGAGGGATCAAAGCTCATCGTTGCTGACAGCAGGGAGACAAAGTTGACAAGGCACAGCACAGAATCTCCAAAATTAAAACAGGGGACAGGGGTTGCGTTCCTGAACGGAATAATGAAGGTCCTGCTGGACAGGGGTCTTTATGAGACGGAACATGTCTCAAATGTAAAAGGTTTTTCAGCACTTGAGGAAACGTTAAAAGAGTATTCCCAGGATCGAGTCTACGCAATTACAGGGGTTCCCGGGGATGAGCTTATTGCCATTGCAGAGACTTTGGTGAATGCCAAAACCAGAATGCTCACTCTTTCCATCGGGATTTCTGAAAATACAAAGGGACTGGATACTATGTTGGCCGCAGCAAATTTAATTCACCTTCTGGGTGAGAGTCCCGACGCCCTTCAGGTGCCTGCAGAATACTCCAATACCTTTGGCCTTTATCAAATGGGTGTGCGCCCCGATGCCGGTCCGGCTTATCAACCCTTCGGGGGTACCGGTAAAGATGTGAGGGAAATGCTCTATGAGCCTTACTCTCTCAAGGCGCTTTATATAATGGGAGCAGACCCTGTTGTCACCTTCCCCAACAACTCAGATATTATCACCACATTGAAATCACTCTACCTGCTCATCGTTCAGGATATCGCTTTGACGGAGACAGCAAAATTTGCTCACGTTATACTCCCTGCATCCAGCTGGTCGGAAAAAGACGGCACCTATACCAATACCGAAGGAATTACCCAGAAGATCCACAAGGTCATTGATCCTGCAGGCCAGTCGCTTCCTGATTGGCAGATCCTTAAAAAACTAGCAGCGACTATGGGAAAGGACATCGATATAAAAGAGAGAAAAGACATAGTACAGGAGATAAACTCATTGCTTGATGAACAAAGCGAATTGCCGCCTCTCACCCGCGCATTTAACCCGGTTCATTATACCCCGGGCGAAAAAACGGATAAAGAGTATCCATTGAACATGGTCGCAAGGGATGTACTGCAGCACGCCGGCAGCATGTCAACGAGGTCAAAATCGCTGAACCTGGTCTCATCTGAGGCGCTCCTTGAGATAAACTGGAAAGATGCGAAAAGGTACGGCATTTCAGATAACGGTCATGTAAAAGTGACTTCGAGACGGGGTACGGTATTTCTCAAGGCAGCCGTCTCCGATGACGTTCCTGATGGAAGTGTCTATGTACCGACACACTTTCCGCACAGCGGAGTAAGTACCCTTATGAGTCCATCGGGAAATGGGGGAATTTCTACTGATGCGGTCAGGATTGAAACAGCATAATGTTTTGAAGTCTCATGACTTATTGAGGATTATGCTTAGCTGAGGCGGTGAGATTAGGCCCGTGCATACCAGTGGGGTCAGGATTAAAATTGAGTTTATGTATTCAATTTTAATCTGACCCCGCTTATAGTACTACTTATATGTGTCCTTCAATAATCCTTCAGTTTTGTCGGCGGCCTTTTTGCCTTCATCCACAATATCACTGACAGTCCTCATATCTTCTTCTTTCTCTGTTAAAGCACGTGCCGCCTCTGTTCCTTTTTCCTTGAGGGAACCAGCAGTTTCAAGCGCCTCATCCTTGGCCCCCAAGGCTTTATCTGTCATCGCACTTGCTGTTTCTGAAGCGCTGTCTTTCATGGCGCCAGCAGTTTCAACTGCCGCGTCTTTAGCGTCCAGGGCTTTGTCTCTCATCGCACTTGCTGTTTCTGATGCCTTGCTTTTAACCTCTGCTGCCTTTTCACTGGCTTTCTGACAACCTATCGTCATGGTAAAAGAAAAAGCCAGGATAACAGATACTAATATTGTCCAAATATACTTCATCTCGCGTCTCCTCTCTGTCCCCTCACCTTTTGTGAAAAGATTTGTGATTTAATAGAGATATTTATTAATCTCCGGATTTACTCTTAAGCAGAAAAAATTTAATATAAATTAGAGACATTTAATATGATATATATCATATTACAAGAAATTGTTGGCACGTTCCGGTATGTACGGATACAGCGATTTATTCAGCCCGCCGAGAAACAATAACACTTTTACTCATATTTTCCAATGACCTTCGTCCGGGTAATTTCGGCTTTAAGCATCTGTCCTTCACCTTCATGCCTTTCTGTGCGATTCAAAGCAAAAGAGCATATACATGATGTATAATTGAATGATTTTATAGGAGACTGCAGTAGTATGGCAAAATCAATCAAAGCAACAATTA
>CALZGI010000336.1 GCA_945786855.1 Thermodesulfovibrionia bacterium
AATGACTGCCTTTACACACAGGCCGGCCTGGAAAAAGCCTTTGAAGCGCTCAGGCCTGCAGGTGTGCTGGCTGTATGGTCTGCCAGCCCGGATCGAACCTTCATGCTTCGACTTCGCGGGGCCGGCTTTGAGGTGGATGAAATCTCAGTTCGTGCCCGGGGCCCGAAGGGGGGAGGGAGGCACACAATCTGGATTGCGGGGCGTCCCGGATGAGCGGGAACGTCACTGTACAACGGAGTAGAGGACGAGTTTAACATGACCAAATGCAGCCATAACACCCTGATCCTGTTACCGCAAAAGAAAAACCTGCTGCGCTGCCGGCACTGCCACCTGACTATCAGGCCCGATGAACTCCGGGAGGGCTATTGTCCGGAGTGTTTCGAGACGAAGGGGAGGAAGCAGCGTGACTTTGAAGAAGTCGCGGCAGTGGAAACAGGCATATCAAGGTACCGATGTGAACAATGCGGTGTTATTATTGAAAGTAACTAGTGCAAAAGAACAAAAGTGCCTAAGTGCAGAAGAGCAAAAGTGAGGAAGTGCTGCAGCAAAAAAACAGCTCTTATTATTCAATAAGTGTTTATTCTGCGGGAAAGAGGAATGATTTGAACACAACAGGTCCGGGCAGGGCATTTATTACGGGGTTTCTTATGTCGGGGGGCCTTTCATTCTTCTATTACTTTGGAATTTCTCGTACCTATGCATACATGCCTCAATCTGTTCTGCTATTTATTGTTCTATTGGTTTTTTGCTCCCTGATAGTATGGATTAATGTTAAATACGACCGGGCATCCGATGTGATTGATGTCTTTTCAAAGACCATTTCTTTTGACATCGAACACGGGCAGCCTAAATTTTTCAAATTACTGGGTCTTTTTCAGCCCCTGAACCCCTATGCCGGTGTGCTCGGAACACTGGTCGGGCTTCTCATCGTATTTTGGGCTATTCCTGCACTTCTTCTTTATCTTGCAATTTACCCTGACTCTCCGGCGGCGGCAATAAAATACGTAGTCTTTCTCATGGGTTCAGGAACGTGCATATTTTATTTTATATCCAATAAAACAGAATTCCCCTCTCTTTTGCATAAAGCCGCGTTTATAACAGGTATAGTTTTGGCAGCATGGGGAGTTGTGGAGCTGCTTTTATAAGGTATCCCGGGAGAGACCTGTACCTAATTTATTGCTTCGGTCCAAAGAGATTGGGGATGTAAAAGGTCTCATACTTTTTTACGAGGCCCTTGATGTTCATAAATTCGAGATCTTTTGCCGTCTTGTCATGAAACCCGAGATCTCTGAAATTTATAATGCCTTTCGGGGAATGACATTCGTCACAGGCTACACTGATCTCTTTTTTCGCTATGTTCCGGTGAAAAAATTCAAGCTCTTTTTCCTTTTCCCCGGGCTTTAAATTATTTTCGCGGGAAAGAAAGTCTCTTGCCCTGTCGTTATCTTCTGTGTTCATAATTAGTTTCTTTTCATTCTCTTTACCCTGAAAGACGGCTATTCTGGAAATGAAGTACGCAGTCTTATGGGTTTCCTCTGCGGTCTCTTTTTCTTCCGAAAAAATGCGGAGCATTTTTGATATCATATCTTCCGGTTTTCCAGCTTTTTTTACTTTCTTTTTCTGGTGTGTCCCGTAGGGCTTCCCTCCAAACTCGAATTCTTCCGGGTCGTTCCAGTCAAAGGTAATGTCCTGAAGGCCCTCTTTCTTTAGATGGCACACTTCACAGAGGGTATATCCTATGTGCATATTCAAATAAGCCCGTACCTTGTTATGTTCACTATGGGGATAAAGGGGGTGACAGACCCTGCAGGAGCTTTTATCGTCGAGACGGGAAATGGCGAACCTCTCTTCTTTATGGAACTCAGTCAGGTATGATCTGTCTATATTTTCTATTTTTTCTCTGTCTTCGACGTGACAGGTTTTGTTGCACTCTACTTCTGTTACTCCTGTGTGGGGAATCTGAACGGTTTTGGGATGGCACTTCCTGCAGTCTGTTTTACCGTGGGAAGACAGCAGATGTTTCTCCTCGTCAACATGGAGAATCTTATATTTGCCCGATGACTCGGACTGTACAAGCCCCGGGTAACGATGGCAGGTTAGGCAGCCTCCACTGTCTACTGCATGAGAAGGGTCTGACCCGATCAGAAAACAGACTGCGGCCACCGCTAATATTATTCTGAATGTAAACTTGTTCATAGCGCAATAAATTCAAGAAGGCTGGTATCAATTGTACACGGCATCCTCTAAGTATCCAAATTTTATTACATTTTTCTACGCCTTGGCAACAATAAAAAAATTATTATCCTATAACACAATTTTATTTGACAATGCCCTGTTGGCAGGAGGGGAATATTCAGTTCAGGTTTTCCCCGATAATACCGATAGTATGTGCAGGATTCTTAAAACCGTACGTTACCGTGTGGAGAGTTTTTCATTGTTGAACATTCTTTTAAAAGATATTGCTCAAAAAGATGGTTTCTCTCTTCAGGGAAGTGCTTCCCTGAAAAGTCTGATTAAATTAATGAACAGCAACAGCAAGGGCGTTGTTGTAATTCTCAAAGAGGACAAAGCAGCAGGAATCCTGACTGAGCGTGATATCGTTGAAATTTTATACGAGGGCGGAAGCCTTGATGAAGAGGTATGGAGGTACGCGAAAAAGAACCTTGTTTCAACCATTGGCGACAGAACAGTCGGCTATGCCCTCAATTTAACTCTTGAAAACAAAATACGTCGGGTGATCGTTGTCGATGAATCAGGTGCCTTTCTTGGAGTCGTTACACAGCAGGACCTTCTCAGGTATCTGGAAGAAGACTTTTACCGCCTTACCATAAAGATAAAACATATTCTGAGAAAAGAAAGAAAGCTGTTCAGTGCAGGGCTGGATGATTCACTGAAGGATATACTGAAAATAATGGTGGGCAACAAAATCAGTGCTGTTCCGGTCCTGGAGGATGGAATAGCAGTTGGCATAATAACAGAGAAGGATGTGCTGAAACTGGCAGACAAAGATATCTCTCTCAACAGCGCTGCCCGTGAATACATGAACAGCCCTGTAGACACTGCCCGGCCTGAGTCGCTCCTCGTCGAGGTTGTTGAGGTGATGAACTTCAGAAATATCAGGAGGGTTGTCATTGTTGATAATGACGGGTTAGCAACGAACATGGTTTCTATAAGGGATGTGGTTGAAAACCTTGAGGGCGATTATAACAAGTTCATGGAAAGAAAGCTCCAGAGTGCAAAGGAAATATTAAACCTGCTCCCCGAGATGCTCATAGAAGTAACTGACACGGGAAGTGAGCAGTTAATCATCTGGGTCAATGACAAGGTTGCCAGTAAATTCGGGAGGGAACTGCTAGACAAACCGATTACGAATTTTCTGCCCCCCGATACCTGGATGAGTATTTATACCACATTGAAGAGTCTGGGCAAGATAGATCACATCAAAATGAAAATAGATGACAAAATATATGAGCTCTCAGGCTATTTTATATCTACCTTCGGGAAGATGGAACAGGGTCGATTTCAGCTTATAATAAGGGACATTACAGAAGACATTAAGTTGTCTACCGTTGATCCCCTGACTGATATTTATAACAGGAGATTTATTAACGGGTTTCTGATAAAAGAACTGGAAAGAAGCAGACGCATGAAGACCCATTTTACCGTTGTTATCACCGATGTAGATAATTTTAAGGCAATAAATGATTCATACGGCCATCTATCAGGCGACAAAGTTCTGCAATCACTTGCCGAACTGATGACAGGGACAGTAAGAACCCTTGATGTTGTGGGCAGGTATGGGGGAGATGAGTTCATGCTGATACTTCCGAACACAGACAAGGAAATTGCCTCTGCAATTATAGACAGGATCAGGCAGAAGATCGAGGTCATGGAAGTTTCTGTCCAGAACGGTGCCAGGGTTAAGCTCACTTCAAGCTTCGGGCTTGCATCATTCCCCGATGATGGAACATCCATAGATGACCTCATAGTAAAGGCCGATGAACGGCTCTATACGTCGAAGAGTCTGGGGAAGAATAAAATTTCCTACCGCTGATTAAGGAACCGTCCATTCACCTGACGGAGAATTCTGCCCAGGATTAAAAAACATCTTGCGCATGAGAGGCGCACATTTTACGAAAGGGTTATGCAGTCCGGATGACTCTATCGCCCTGCATTTCGAGGCCCGGTGTTTTTTGCGTCAGTTCTTCAAGGAACAGGCGAATGTTTTTGGGAGAGACTAATGCAAAAGCTTTTTTTCCCCTCTTCCGATAACTGATATGGAGTCTGTCAAGTGACCACGCAGGAGCGCTTAAGGGATTCCGGGTCCGGTGAACTTCTTCAATCGATGCAAGAGGAATGCTGCATGTGAATAAGCCGCTTTTTATTGACAGGTTGGGTGAAGTAATTCCGTATTCAACGGGATAGGCGAGAAGAAAAATCACTGCCCAGTAAAATATTGAACTTATGAGCAGTATCCATGAGGCAGAGTATTCAATCCCCCTCGTAATTATATTAAATAGGCACGCAATGGTAACAGCTGCACCACCTGAAGCCACGAGCAGGAAAATCCACCAGTCTACTTTTGATCGGTAAACCATAATTTAATATTTCCATCCTTTCCGGGCATCCCGGCACCCTTTAGCTTGATAATACTGAATTGCTTCTTTAAACTAACTACTTATCGAGTTTATTAAAGGAGGACTTGAGTTATGGCGGATAATTCGTTTGATATAGTGAGCAAGGTGGACCTGCAGGAGGTTTCCAATGGTGTACAGCAGGCACTGAAAGAAATATCCCAGAGGTTTGATTTCAGGGGAAGCAAGAGTGATATTGAGTTGGACAAGGGAAAGAATGAGATACACATTACCTCTGATGATGAATACAAACTGAAGAGTGTTATTGATATGCTGCAGACTAAACTTATAAAAAGAAAAGTTCCTTTGGAGGCATTGGACTACGGAAAAATTGAAGATGCTGCATCAGGGACGGTAAAGCAGATCATAACCCTGCAGCAGGGAATCCCCACAGAAAAAAGCAAGGAGATCGTGAAGATCATCAAAACTTCGAAATTAAAGGTCCAGGCTGAAATACAGAAAGACCAACTCCGGGTGAAGGCGAAAAAGATCGATGACCTGCAATCTGTAATCAGCCTTCTGAAGGAAAAAGACCTCGGTATCCATATTGAGTTTGTGAATTATCGATAAGGACGAGGCAAGGGGCCAGAGGCAATGGGCAAGGGGAGGCTCGCATAAATATTATTCCTCTTGCCTATAGCCCCTCGCCCCTCGCCTTTTTTTATATACTACGCTATGAGTCTTTGGGATGACATAAGGTCTGATTATAAAACTGTTTTTAAGATGGATCCTGCAGCAAAAAGCAGGATTGAAGTCATTCTGTCTTACTCGGGGTTTCATGCAATCCTTGTTCACCGGATTAATCATTTGCTGTGGAAAAGAAACGTTCCCGTGCTGCCCCGCTTTCTATCCCAGGTCGCGAGAATTGTCACGGGAATAGAGATACATCCCGGTGCGAAAATCGGCAAAGGTTTTTTTATTGATCACGGATCAGGCGTTGTAATTGGCGAAACAACCGAAATAGGCGAAAACGTGCTTTTATATCAGGGAGTGACGCTCGGGGGGACGGGAAAGGAAACGGGGAAGAGGCACCCCACGCTGGGAAACAATGTTGCAGTCGGAGCCGGGGCAAAAATTCTCGGGGCCATAATGATAGGGGACAATGTTAAGATAGGCGCAAATTCTGTTGTCCTTCACTCTGTCCCGAATAATTCAATTGTTGTGGGTGTCCCGGGCAGGGTGATAAAAAAGAAAGTCGTAAAAATGCTTGATGAGGGGCCTGTGGAAATGCTCGATCACGTGCATATCCCTGATCCTCTGGAGGATAAATTCGAGGAATTCAGTTCCCGTATGAACGAGTTTGAAAGGAGAATAAGCAGCTTGGAAGGCAAAGGTGAAACGATAAAGGTCTACAACACGATGAGCGGGGAAAAGGAAGATTTCGTCCCTCTCGTACCAGGGAAAGTAAATATGTATGTATGCGGCATAACGGCCTATGATGTCTGTCATCTGGGCCATGCACGCAGTGCGATTGTCTTTGATATTATGAAAAGGTATCTGCGGTATCGGGGATATGAGGTGACCCATGTCAGAAATATTACCGACATAGACGATAAGATCATCGCGCGGGCGGCAAAGGAGAATATATTGACGGAAGAGGTGGCGAAGAAATACACGGAAGAATACTACCGTGACATGGAACTGCTCGGTGTCAGCAGGGCCGATATCGAACCGAACGCGACGGACCATATAAAGGAAATGATCGAGACAGTTCAGGAACTGATTGAAAAAGGCCATGCCTATGATGTTGATGGTGATGTGTATTTTGAAGTGAGCACCTTTGCCGGCTACGGGAAACTTTCCGGAAAGAATGTGAATGACCTTGTGTCCGGCGCACGGGTCGACGTGGACAAAAGGAAGAAAAACCCCCTTGATTTTGCCCTGTGGAAGTCTTCAAAGGAGGGCGAACCCTTCTGGGAGAGCCCCTGGGGAAAGGGGAGGCCGGGCTGGCACATTGAGTGCACTGCAATGTCTTCAAAATATCTGGGGTCGAGCTTTGACATCCATGGTGGTGGTGCTGACCTCACCTTCCCGCACCATGAAAATGAAAGAGCGCAGAGCGAAGCCTATTCAGGCAAGCCCTTTGTCAAGTACTGGGTCCATAACGGATTCATTACCGTTGACAAGGAAAAGATGTCAAAGTCTCTCGGAAATTTTTTTACCATCAAGGAAATTCTGGATAAATATGAACCGGAAGTTGTCAGGTACTTTCTCCTCACCACCCATTACCGGAGCCCCATCGAATTTTCTGACACCCAGTTGAATGAGGCCGAACTTACCATTGACAGGTACTACACGACGGTTATCAGGATGAAGGACTTCCTCGATACGGCAGGTGGAAAAGAAAAGACGGGACCCTCAGCTGAACTGGAGGAACTGCTCGCATCCTTTAAAGAGAAGTTCCACAGTGCCATGGATGATGACTTCAATACTGCATTGGCGCTGGGCTTTATCTTTGAGTTTGTCAGAGAGGTGAACAGGTATCTTGATTCAAAACCTTCAGGCCGGACAGCGCGCGAGCTTGTTACCAGGGCTGGAGACCTTCTTGCCGAAATCGGCGGCGTGCTCAATGTCTTTAACAAGACACCGAAAGAATGGTACAGTGCTTTAATAAAAATAAAGAAAATCGACCTCTCTGAAGATGAACTTCAACAGAAGATAGATGAACGGCAGAAGGCCAGGGAAAACAAGGACTGGGGAGCTGCTGATAACGTCAGAAATGAACTTGCCGAACAGGGGATTATTCTGGAAGATAAAAAGGACGGAACCGCTTGGAAGATCAAGGTAGGGTGATCTCGGATTAAGTGAAAAATCCAAGGACCAAATATCAAATTACAAATAAGTATCAAATCCCAATGAACGAAGCAACCTCCTGGAAATTGTTTTTTTCATAATTTGAAATTTCATATTTGGCATTTATTTGTATTTTGTGGCTTGTTATTTGGTGCTTCATCATTTCTGAGGCATCCCTGCTTCACTGCCTGCTAATCTGCTCTATACGGAAGGAGGAAGCTGGGCGTCCCTTTTTCTGTTGTATTTATACCGCATCTGCAGCATTTCCACGAACAGGGCAAAACCCATAGGAAGATAAATATATGCCTTGGGTACTTCTTGATGCATGCCTTCCATGAATATGGTCACACCGATAGTAATCAGAAATGAGAGGGCAAGGATTTTCAGAGCAGGGTGTTTCATGATAAATTCACCGATCGGTTTAGCAAAAGCAAGGATAGCGATAAAAGACACCAGCACTGACGTGATGATAATCCAGATCTTGTCTGTCAGACCGATCGCCGTTATTACTGAATCTATGGAGAAGACGATGTCCAGTAAGATTATCTGTGAGATTATGGAAGAGAAGCTTTTCGATGCGCTTTGATTTTTCCCCTCTTCTCCCTCCTGGTACTCGACGGTGTGATGTATTTCCTTTACTGCTTTCCATAACAGGAACAGTCCCCCTGCAATAAGAATCAGGTCACGAACGGAGAAATGGAAGATAACGGTGCTCTTCAGACCGGACAGCTTCAGCAGGAGGCCGAGCATGATAATCCGCGCAACCAGTGCGAGGCCCAGGCCGATAATTCTTGCTTTGTTCCTGTGAGACTCGTGCAGCCGGGCGACAAAAATTGAGATCACAAGGATATTGTCTACGCCGAGAACGAGTTCAAGGCCGATCAAGAGTGAGAGTATCGCTAAAGAATCTGCCATTGTTTCAGTTTGCTATCCTGCCGGGCACTGGGCTGATACAATGCATGAAATTTCTCGGGAATTCAAGTGTCCCCTGATTTTGTTCATTTGCACCAGGATTTTCCCGATGTACGTCCCGTGTCAGTCATACTATTTCCTCAAAAGATAATGGTACGGACATTATACATGATACATATTATTTGAGTTCAAATCTTTCGAATATTGATTTTGTCAACACCAGAGATTTGAACTGACAAATGACAGACCACTATTCATTGACAACCTAATCTGCTCTGATGCTGTAAGGTTTTCCAATAGCGCTGTACGCTGCTGTAACTTTAATATAATACGAGTCGGCAGGAAGATCGACCAATTCGGTAAATCCGGACTCGTCTAAATACGATTTCCTGTACATGTATTCCTGGCCTGCGGAATCAATGAGTCTCACGTGCCAGGCGTTTAATGTGGAGGACTGCACGGGGGCGTTGGTGAAGTTGATGCTCACCTTGCCTGCCTGAAGTACTTTTATCGTATAGAGGTCTGAATCAGAACCTGAGGAATATTCCTGAATATTCCCGGAGTACGTGTTTCCGAAGGCAATCGGATCTGCCGTATCTGTTGAATTGTTAAACTCAACCTCATAAGCATTACCGGCAAGGAAATCTGCTCTGATGTTGTAAGGTTTTCCAATAGCCATGTATTTACCTGTGACTTTAACATAGTAAGTGCCCGCAGGAAGTCCGACCCAGTTGTTAAATCCGGAATCTTCTAAATATGATTTGCTGTAAAGGTATTCATTGCCCGAGCTGTCCGTAAGCCGCACTTCCCAATAATTCAATACGGAGGCATTCGGCACGGGGGTATTGGTGAAGTTGATGCTGACTTTGCCTGCCTCAGGTATGATTATTCGGAAAAAATCATATAGCTGATAATTTGATAACTGGTCAGTAACAGTAACGCCGGAGGTGAGCGGTGTAACAAAAACTGCTGTAATCTCCTGACTGGAATCTATTGTTGCATTGCATGTGCTGCTGCTGCTGCCGTTACAATTACCGTCTAACCATCCGAGAAATAAAGATCCCGCCGAGGGAACAGCTTTAAGTGCTACAGTCGTATTTTTTGCATAACTGTGGCTGCAGTCCTGATTGCAGTTGATGCCGCTGCCGGTCACAGTCCCTTCCCCTATTTTTTGTATTGTAAGAGTTGAAATGGGCTCAAAAATAGCCCTGACTGACCTTGACTTGTCAAGCGTCACCTTGCAGGTCCTGCTTGTTCTGCCGCTGCAGCCTCCGCCTGACCACTTTATGAAGGATTGACCGGAAAATGGTGCTGCTGTCAGTTTTACTACGGGGGGTTTTCCATTACTGATTGTGAATGTGCGCGAACAATTGCTGCTGCAATATATGCCCGCCGGAGAGCTTGTTACTCTTCCTCCGCCATTATTTCGCAGAGTCAGCTTATTCTTGAAGGTTCTATATAGTTTAAAGGTCGTTTTGCCCTTACATGATTTGCTCCCGCTCTTTTTCCATGTCCATTTTGAAGACCCCTTTATCATGAGTCCTTTTTTATACAGCTTGACGCTGAATGGCCCCTTTGCTTTTCCACCCTGAACTTTTACGCTGACTGTCCCCTTTAAAGATTTTCCTTTAATAATTCCTTTGCTTAATCGCATTTTGCCAGTGCGGGTAATAAAGGAGCCGGTGACTTTTTTCCCTCTCTGTTTCAAGGTGGCAGTTCCAATTTCTTTTTGTTTGCCAATCCCGCATTTTCGACCATCAATGGTAATTACTGCTCTCCAGCTGCTTGTTACCTTTGTGTATTTTTTAGATTTTGCAATGGGATTCTGGTCTGATCTGTTCTGAAGCTGTGTAGAGTTATTATTCGCACCTATGGTCTTCCTGGAAGGCTCATTCTCCATTAAATTATTGTCCCCGGAATTACCTGAATTTGCCGGTTCATCAGTATTTTCATTACTTCCATTGAGTCCCGCAATGAAAACTTCGCCATATGGAGCATCAGGATTATCACCAAAGACCAGGATCTTCCCGCCCTTTGAAATTATGTCTGCCCCATAAGCAGAAGCCCTATCGGAAATAACGGGCGTAAAGATCCCCTTTGGTCCGAATTCATCATCAATGATTCCGTTACTTTTAAGTTTTATTATGAATATTTCATTGCTGCCGCTTTCAGTGTCTTCTCTGTTGCAGAGAATGAATATCCCTGAGCCATCCTGCAGGTCCATTGCTGTTGATAATACATTGCTGCCGACATCAGTTACTGAAACGCCGTTGTCTCCAAATGTACTATCAAGTGAACCATCAGGATTGAGCCGGGCGGTGATGATGGCATTATCACTCACCGAGTTTCCCGTTACAAGTATCCTGTTGTCGGCCTGTGTCGCAATTGCTGCTGCAAAACCGTTCATTATCGTAGAGCCCCCTGTTCCGAATGATGCATCAATTGTGCCGTCGGCTGCCAGTTTTGTAATCCTTATACCAGCGAAGTAATTCTCAGGCCCTTCCTCAATTACATTGCTGAGGATCAACAGACTTCCGTCTGAATTTGATGCAAGGTCAATACCAGCCTCAGGTGCATCGCCATTGAGATCAATAATCCCGTCGGTGCCGAATGAAGTGTCAATGGTACCGCTGCTGTCCAGCCTTACTATAGAAAATCCTCTTGCTGTTGAGTCTGCATCATTAGAGTTGACAAGCAAAACTATGTTGCCGTTGTCCTGTATGGAAAGAGCAATGC
>CALZGI010000337.1 GCA_945786855.1 Thermodesulfovibrionia bacterium
AAAAGAAAAGACGGCGTCCACAGAATTTACCATATAACGGAAAACCTGAAATCCAGGTTTTCCGACAACAATGAAGTTCTCGACCTGGGATGCTGCAAGTTTATTTTTGACGGCAAGAAAAAGTAATCTTCCTATATCCACTCAAAGAGATTTCACTCTCTTTCTCCCCGTCTTTTCAGGTTATGAGACGTCATAAGCAGGATTATACCTCTTCCAATGGAAGGTTCTCGGCAGTCCACTCATCTATTCCGCCCTCGTATACTTTCACATTTGAAACGTTAAGCGATTTCAATCCGAGAGCAACCTTTTTTGATGCCTTGCAGTCCTTATTCTTGCAGTAAACTATGATCTCATCATGCCCGGTCAATTCTCTTCTTCTGTCTATAACTTCGGGATAGGGCACAGTTTGGGCACCCTTTATTTTGAACTTGTTGCCGTCATAGGTTCCAACTGTATCAACAAGAACAAAATCAGATCCCTCATTTATTCTCTTCAGCAATTCCTCTTTATCTATGCATTCGAGAGACATATGAAAATCGATATTATATGACATGTTTACTCCTCCAGAGCGTTTCTTAAGAAAATAACATGTGACATAACCCACTGTCAAATAATGAGTTTTAGCGTTTACTCTGCACTCATTTCATAAACGTTCTCAATTTTACAGGCACATAAAACCCGTCTCAGAGATGGACTGTGTATCAATTGAAGCTCTTCTTTATCCGTGAAACGTACGAACATCCGAAATCCAGGGGATTTCTTTTAATATAATTATTCGGGTAAATTAAAATGATGGCAAAGCACAGAAAGAGATACGCCATGCTTGTTAACCTCGACAAGTGTGTTGGCTGTTTTTCCTGTCAGGTAAGCTGTAAAGCGGAATACAAGTTGCCCTTCGGAATATTCCGGTGCAAAGTCAGAACATATCGATCAGGTGACTATCCCCATATAAGCAAGTTGTTCCTGCCCCATTTGTGTAATCACTGTGATAATGCCCCCTGCATAGAGACCTGTGAAGAAAAAGCGCTGATCAAGAATCAGGATGGAATAGTACTGGTAAATAGAGATAAATGTATAGGCTGTCAGATGTGCATTGAAAAATGTCCGTACAATGCTATTGAAACAAACCCCGGGAGCGGGCAGCCGGAGAAATGTGATTTCTGTTACGACCTGCGAGTAACCAAAGGGTTATTGCCCGTCTGTGTCCAAAATTGTATGGGAAAAGCGATCCTGTTCGGGGATATCAATGACAAACAAAGTGAAATTTCAGCTGCCATGAACGATAAAAATATAAAAGTCCTCAAACCGGAGCTTTCGACGAACCCTTCCGTGTTCTATCTGTATAAAGGAGAAATCACTCACACACCTCTCAATAATTACAAAGCTGCTCACGCCAATCCTACAATCCGCACCTCGATTGACCTCGCTGTTACTGAACCTGAAACAACAGCCAGACACGTTTACTCTTCAGATGCAATGTGCCCCTCTGAATGCGGCATATCAGTACTTGTAGAGGATGGAGTCGCGAAACAAATATATGGGAACCCCCATTCATTAATCAACAATGGAACATTGTGTGCAAAGGGCGCATCGGGCCTTCAGTTAACCTATTCACCTCTCAGGATAAAGACGCCTCTCAAAAGAACCGGCCGCAGGGGGGAAGACAAGTGGGAAGCAATAACATGGGAGGAAGCCTCTGAATATATGGCTGAAAAGTTAATTGAAATAAAGCAGAAATACGGGCCGGAAGCTGTTTTCCTGGACTGCGGCGACGTTACTGACAGGGAAGCTTATTACCGTCTGTTTCATGCCTTCGGGACACCAAACACATATAATCACGGCAGCATCTGTGACCCGAACAGAAGGTGGGGCCACAGGCTAATGATGGGGGATGAACGGCCCCTGCCTGATATTCAGAGACCTGTTCTGATGAGGAATGAAGAAGGCGATACATTCCTTAACATGAAACAGGACATTAAACTGCTGCTCAACATCGGAGCAAACCCGCTGGTTGCAACGAGATTTAATTATATGTCCTGCGGAATCCCGGCAGCGAGGGAGGAAAATGACTGCATATACGTAGTCGTTGATCCTGCTCATACCAATTCTGCTGCCCGGGCCGATATGTGGCTTCCAATAATCCCGGGGACAGATGCAGCTTTGCTCGCTGCCATGTTTTACTTTATCGTGACCCATGATTCTCCTTCGGATGCTTCGAAATCATACATTGATCACGCCTTTCTCAAAAAATATTCAATTGGCTGGGAAGAGTTCAGAAGCACCTTCCTGCGCCAGGCTGAAAAAACAGATCCTTCCAATGAATTGCGATTTTTTTCCCTTGAATGGGCAGAAAATAAAACGGGCATATCAGTTGACAACATCAAGAAAATCTCTCGCCTGTTCGGCATTACAAAACCTGCTGCTATTGAAATCGGGATGCACGGGACAGCCCACCATACAAATGGAGATGTCACTTCAATACTCATGACGGCTCTTTGCCTCATTACAGGCAATGCAGACAGGCCGGGCGGCCTCGTTTTTGTTGATTCCGCGAAGCCCAAAAGAGGTAAGAGAACATCCGGAAAAGCATTTCTGGATAAAGTTGTCAACAGGATGATAAACGGCGCTGAAGTCTCAGGTAAACTTTCAGAGCTGAATAAAGACGCATTCGGCGACTATCCTGCAGCATGGAAAGGTGTTTTGACTGATCTGCCGGGAAAGATACGAGAAGGCATAAAACTCAAGTTCGGGCCCTTTCGTGATTACAGCTATCCGGTCAAGGCCTTTGTAACCAGAGCGGGGAATCCGGTTATCACCGCCGGCAATACTTCGGACTGGAAAGACGCCTTGACCGCCGAAGATAAAAACGGAAATTACCTGCTTGATTTGATGGTATTTATCGATACACATATTACCGAAACCGGGAAATACGCTGACATTGTTTTTCCTGAAGCAGGGTTCCTCGAGAGAATGGGCGTCAGCGATGTCTATACGTTCAGCCCGGAAATATCGATCAGAGATCAGGTAATCAAGCCCCTCCATGAATCGAAAACCCCCTATGAGTTTATGATAAGTATCTCTGAAGCGCTTATTCATAATGGCGACCCTGATATCAGGGCTGAAGATTTTAATCTGAATTATGAAACGGAAGAAGAGTTTGTAGATGAAATACTATCGGAAGCCCCGGGGTTTTATAATATGGGAACCCCCCTTCCCTATCCTTCCCTCCCGGAAGGATGTCTTATATCGGGTGTTCCTGATAACCCCACTGCTATGTGGGGAGACAAAACAATCAGGACCGGAGAGGACATAACTGTTGAATGGCTCAGAAAGAACAATGGAGTAGCGGTGTGGCCTGCAAGCTATTACAGATACAGAAATTCCAGCGGATCACCCTCAAAAGTGTATCCCCATACCCCCTCCGGCATGTTTGAGTTTAAATTTGGTTACCTTGTAAACATGAACGAAACATTCGGAACAGATTTCCCGGAAACCTTTTACTGGTCCGACTGCAAATGGAATCCTTCAAATCCTGAGTATAAAGGCAATGCAAAAGAATTTCCCTTTCAGCTGATAAGCGGCAGAGTTCATCACGCCATGACCATGACCGCTGTCTGTCCCTATCTTGCCGAGACAGATACTGAATGTATGGAG
>CALZGI010000338.1 GCA_945786855.1 Thermodesulfovibrionia bacterium
ATCCGTCATACGTAAATGCTGTCCACGTCTCGTCAGTGGGACTAACAACACCAAAATGCCCGGTAATGAGTCCAGAGTCATTTATATCACTAAAATTTGTATAGTCTGCTCCTGGGTAATTATATTCTTGAATAGAGTATAAAGCCGCATGTGAGTGGGACATTGGTACCGACCATGTTATTATCACGATAAACATTTTGGCAACCACAAGCGTAATATACCTAATCACTCGTGGATTCATAAGCAATCGTTTTTTGCCTATCTTTTTCATTTTATTCCCCCTTTATTTGAAGCGTTTAAAAGTCAAACATACAATAATTATTGAATGCTAGAAAAAGATGTGATGGAATAAATTAACGCAATTTCATTGCCAGATATAACATATTGATATTATTAATAATTTAAATTTATTTTTTGAGAACGGCACAGATTGAATTGATACAACTGTGTGCCATTTCACCATTTTTTTAGCAAAAAAAAGGGAATTATCTTATTTATTTGCGTGTGTACTCTTCATTAATATGCAAGATTTAAAAATTATTGACTCCTGTAAATTATCTTGATTTTTGAAGTATTCGCTTAAATCTCAATAAGAGGGGATTGTAAATAAAATCCAGACCGCTTCAAAAAACAACATTTAAGCGAACAATCCCCAGAGTCTGAACTGACTCAACCTTATTGATAACTTCATCTTGTATTGAAAAGCAGCCTTCTACTAAAAATCGACAATAGCGAAAAAGTGAGCATGCATAACTGTACTATCACATGCCGGTTTTAACTGTTCATTCATGGATATTGCAAAATCATGAATTCCTTTAAGCTTCAATCTTCAATTTCAATTTAGTGTGCATATTCATAATTTCAACATAAAAAAGAAATGTAGAAGACTTGCAGTGGAATCATGGGGAAAGGTCGTTATGATGGCTGAGGGAGCATTTGTTGAAAGGAATGATTTATATTTACATGCTTTGATTAATTTAGTATTGTATTACCAAGTTACGTCTCTTATTCAACAATCAGTTAAGTAAATAATCAGGCAGAGACCATGATTGAATTAGTAAAAAAATCCTCACAGCTTTTTCCAGCCGCAACTCTGATGCAGCGCTCATTCATGCTCATATCTTTTTGTTTGGTATGTACACTGGCAATAACAGGCTGCACAAAAAAGACGGAAGATCAAAGAACTACGATACATTTTGTAACATGGAAACCGAATATACCTGAAGCATGGGAAGAAATCTTCAGCATTTTTAAATCAGAACATCCGGACATTGAACTCTTGAGAGAGATCGGACCTCATTCGTCTTCAGCCTTCCATGACCTGCTGACACAAAAACTCAAAAATAAAAGCAAAGACATTGATGTTTTTTTAATGGATGTTATCTGGCCCCCTGAATTTGGAGCAGCAGGCTGGGCGCTGCCCCTTGACGGAATGTTCCCTTCTTCTGAACAGAAAAAATTCATGGATGGGACAATTCTGGCCAATACTTTTAGAGGGAACATATACGGGGTCCCTCTTTTTATAGACAGCGGCATTCTTTATTACCGTAAGGACCTGCTGGACACATATGGATTCACCCCTCCTTCCACCTGGCGTGAACTGGTTTCTCAGTCAAGCGCAATCGTTGCCGGAGAAGCCGGAAAAGGCAATCAAATATACGGATTTTCAGGGCAATTCAAACAATACGAAGGCCTTGTGTGTGATATGCAGGAGTATATATTAAGCAATGGGGGCACAATTCTGGACCCTGAAACAGGCAAGGCGGGACTTGCCGGGAAACGGGCAATCGAGGCAGTTGATTTTGTCAGGGGGGAAATTATCGGGAAAGCCGCACCTGTCGGAGTGCTGACGTATCAGGAACCGGAATCCCTGGATATCTTTGTGCAGGGGAAGGCAGTCTTTCACAGGAACTGGCCTTATGCGTGGAGGGTATCAAACGATCCGGAAAGATCCAAAGTCGCCGGAAAGGTCGGAATTTCAAAACTCCCTCACTTCAAGGACAACAGAAGTTATTCTACTCTTGGCGGCTGGCAGGTCGGAATCAGTAATTATTCTCAAAACAAAGATGCTGCCTGGGAATTCGTAAAGTTCCTTTCGAGCACTCGCGTCCAGAAGATCCTTGCCCTGAAAGCAGGACGCGCCCCAACGAGAAAGGCCCTTTACGAAGACGCTGAAATCCTGAAATCATACCCTCACTTTTCCAGCATGAACGATGTCTTTTTAACTGCCTATCCAAGGCCGAGAACTCCACTGTATCCTGCGGTGTCAAATGTGCTGCAAAGATATTTCAGCAGGGCCATCTCATCACCGGACATAAATCTGCTAAAGGAAGCCGTTGCAGCGTCAGAGGAGATAGAAAAAATTATTGCGATGGAGAAATAATAATCTTTTAAATTACGAATTACGGATAAACTTTATGAGACTATCCTTGCTTACGCGGGAAAGACTATTTGCGTCGGCATTACTCATTCCGTGCTTTCTTTTTGTCATTGCTTTTGCCTTCTATCCTATTTTTTATTCTCTTTTTCTCAGCCTTCACAAAATAATACTCAGCCTTCCCCATCTGGGCAGGCCCTTCACAGGCCTTGATAACTACCGGGAACTTCTTGGAGACAGGGTTGCCCTGCATTCCCTGATCAACACTCTGATTTTCGTTTTTGCCACGACCATTCTCGAAATACTCTTTGGCCTGGTTATCGCCATCGTCATCAACAGGCACTTTAAAGGAAGAGGTATTGTGAGGGCGGCGATCCTCATACCATGGGCAATCCCTACCGTTGTTTCTTCCCAGATGTGGAGATTTATATTTAATGACCAGTACGGGCTGTTCAATTACATGTTATACGGTTCAAACACATCGGCTTACACAGCCTGGCTTGCCCATCCTGCAACTGCCTTTATGGCCATTATAGCAGCTGATGTATGGAAGACCTCCTCCTTTGCCGGACTCCTTATCCTTGCGGGTCTGCAGCTCATACCTGATGAATTGTATGAGGCAGCAGAAATAGACGGCGCTTCTTCATGGCAGCAGTTCAGTAAAATAACCCTGCCGCTCATTAAGCCTGCCATACTCATCGCCCTTCTTTTCAGGACAATGGACGCCTTCAGGGTCTTTGATCTAGTATTTGTAATGACCCAGGGCGGTCCGGCAGACTCAACGAATGTGCTGCAGTTTTACGGGTATAAAAAGATATTTGCCGAGGGGCTTATGGGGTACGGTTCCACAATCTCCGTGCTCGTTTTTTTTATAACCTTCAGTATATCACTGATGTACATAAGAACAATCGGGACCCGGCTGTTTCAGGAGAAGAGATGAAAGTGCAAATTTCAAATATCAAATTCCAAATGACAAACAAACTGCAAATTTCAATGACCAAAATACCAAACCTTCAAACATCGAGTTCTGTGCCTGGCAGTTACCTGTTGTTTGTAATTTGGTGCTTGATATTTGTTTGTTATTTGGAATTTGGAATTGGGAACTTTCATAAAACCTGCAATGTGATATTTGTATGAAAAAGATTTTATTTTACATAACAACATTCGTGGTTGTTTCCCTGAGCCTTTTCCCCTTCCTCTGGTTTGTAAATACTTCTCTGAAAACACCCATGGAAATCACTGCCATACCGCCTGTCCTTATTCCATCAGGCACGCTTAATTCTTACCAGTCCGCGATTGAAACGTATAATCTTCTGCACTTTGTTAAAAACAGCTTCATTGTTGCCGGCATTACGACGATCATCACCATTTTAATTTCTATAATTACCGGATACGCTCTTTCACGTCTGCGGATTAAATATAAAGGCCTGATTATGGGAAGTCTTCTGGTAGTTTCAA
>CALZGI010000339.1 GCA_945786855.1 Thermodesulfovibrionia bacterium
GGGGATAAGCAGAGCATCCTGCTCCCCGGCTATCTCCGGGTAGATCCCTGCAAAGGCACTGCTGTACCCAGCTCCGAGATTCCTCAGCATTTGCATACCTGCAAGGATGACTTCAACGTTGGTCTCTTTCAGCATCTGTACAGCGTCTGATATGTTTTTTTTGACTAATTCTGTATTGATACCGCGCATGCCGTCATTCGCTCCCGTTTCCAAAATGACAATGTCCGGCTTCTGTGCCAGTATCCATTTTATCCGGGAAAGAGCGCCACTGCTGGTCTCGCCGCTGATCCCCGCATTGATTACTTTATAGTTATAACCATCATCACGAAGTTTTTCCTCAAGGAGGGCAGGGTAGGCTTCTTCTTCGGCGAGACCGTAGCCCGCTGTCAGGCTGTCCCCAACCGCAATAATGGTACCAGTATATTCAGTTTTTTCCGGTATTTCATTTAATGCAGGCTCTCGTGCGTTTTCACAGCCTGTTAAAAAAAACAGAAACATACAACATATGCAGAACGCCACTTTTTCCGACACCTTCCGGCCCGGCATTTTTGTGAACATAACTCTCCTCCATGCTTTCTACTCTCCGGACTGCTGACGGAGAAATGGCACAGGCTTCTTTTGTATGATGGTTTTAGACGATACCATACCGACAGCAATTACCAGCACAACCGTTAAAGCAATCATGAGCGCCATGCCGGCAGGGTAAGGGTTATAGGGTATCTCAAAAACCCTGCTGCAGATAATCCAGCTCCCGATCTGAGAAATAACACCGGCAAGCACAGCACAGATGAGCCCTGTTGTAAGATTTTCATAGACAAACACTTTTAAAACAAAAGATGTCCTGGCACCGAGGACTTTATAATACACTGCTTCCCGAATGCGCGTAAACTGCGTTGCAAAGATAGAGCTGACAATTATCAGCAGTCCTGCAATCATGGAAAAGGAAGTAAAAAACTGAATGACCGATGACAACTTGTGCATGATTTTGGCAAGTACTTCCAGAGATTGACTGACATCAATAATGCTTATCGTGGGGAAGAGGCTTACAACTTTGTGCTGTATTTCTGTTAGCTCTGCACTGTTGAGCCGCATTGCCGCAAAGATGGTTTGGGGGGCATCTCCGAGAACTTCCTCAGGGAAAACAAAGTAAAAAAAGGGGCGGGCCTTTGATGCTGTCCTGGTCCTTAGACTCGTTACTCGCGCCTTCAAAGGTATCCCCTGCACCTTGAAGAGAATAAGGTCCCCTAAACGTATATCATTCATATCGGCAAAGGTATCGAGAATGGACACCGGGACTTCCTCGCTTCCGGACGCCGTCTGGCTCCCGCTTCCAAAAAGACCGTTTCCTTTTACAATGCGCTCGTCTGCAAGCAGGAAATCTCTGTAGGTAAGATTGAATTCACGCGCCAGGTTGTCTCTTTTTTTCCTGAGTTCATCGGTACGAACAATGGGACTGCCGTTGATCGCAACAATTCGGGCCCGTACTATGGGATGATATTGAGCCCCCTCGCCGGCAATGAGGGCGAAGTCCTCTTTCTGGTCCCGTTGAATATCCAGGAAATAGGCATTCGGCGCATCTGGAGGATAGGATTTGATATAGGTTGCATCAAGGTTCTCTTCGATAAGATAAACGGAAAAAAGAACAGCAAGAGACGCGCTGAGCGTAACAACAATCGACTTCGTGGCATTCTTGGGACGGTGAAGCCCCCTGAATGCCTGCCGCAATGCAAGAGAAGAGGGCGCATATTTTTTCAGCCTGTGCAGGAGCATCCGGGACACAACAGCGGTTATACAGATCAACGCCGTCAGGGCGAAGACAAAATACAGTCCCGCCGCCGCATCTTCAAGCTGCCAGATGACCAGGGCACTGAAAAAAACCATGATAATCAGGATAAGTAGATACTGTGAACGTCGCTTAGGCGAGGGATCTAACTCTTTTCTGAATATAGAAGCAGGCTTTACATCATGGACACTCCATAAAGGCAGGAACGTAAACAGTGCGACAACAACCACGCCAAGAAGGAGGCCCTCGAAAAGGGCTGACCATGAAATATTCAGGGTTACATCTGCCGGGAGTATTCCGGAAAAGAGCGCAGGGAAAAATAGCTGGATGATAATACTGATACAGAGCCCTGCCATGGTGCCAACGGCACCGAGGATCATGACCATGATAAGAAAATGTGACGTAATAAATGAGTTCACTGCGCCAAAGGTCTTCATGATAGCAATAGTAATTTCGCTATCGCGTAACAGTGCCGTTAACGCTGTTTGAATACCGATACCGGCCAGCAAAAGAGTGAAAATACCGATCAGGTTTAAAAAGAAGAGGAAATTTTCAAAAAATCTTTTTATTCCTGATTGAGCGGTCTGAAAGGTTTCAACATGCTCCTGGCCCTCTAGCGCTGCTGTTGAGAGTGAGGCCGCAACTGTATCAACGGACTGATGATCAGGCAGTTTGAGCAAATATGTGAAATGAATTCGGCTCCCCTTTCCAAGGAGCTCAAGAGATTCCAGGTCTTCTGAGGAAACAAACACCCGTGGTCCGAATGAAAAGAAAGAAACAGGCCTGCCCGGTTCCCGGATTACAATGTCCGAAATCGTGAGCTTCCCACTGCCGATATTGATAACAGTTCCCGTACTGATCTGAAGCCGGTCAAGCAGCCCCTGTTCGACAATTACAGCGCCTTTCTTCATCACATCAATGAATTTCCGTCCAGACGCGAGTTCAACAGATCCATAAAAAGGGTATCCCTTTTCCACTACTTTTAGATTGGCAAGGACTGACTTTCCCCCTGCGGGTTCCAGAGCCATGCTGTAAAATTCATGGACCAGTGTACTTTCCACGAGGCCTTCATTCTCATATTTTTTTACGGCATCTTCAAGATGAGATGAAAAGGGATAGTGGGATTTTATGATGATATCGGCAGAATGAAGTTTCCGCGCGTCCCTGAGCGCGGACTGGCGGACACTGCGGCTGAAACTTCCCAGGGAGACAAGGGTCACAAGGGACAGGGCAACGCACAGGACAAAAACAGATGCCTGTTTTTTCGAACTCACAATCTGTCTGTATATAAAACGCCCGTGCAGCATCAACGTTTATTCTTTTTCCCGCCATCGACAATTCTTCCGTCACGCAGGATAAGTACGCGTTCGGCCATCTGCGCAATTTCCCTGCTGTGCGTTGCCAATACGAGGGTAGATCCCTGTTCTTTATGGAGCTGTCCCAGCAGCTCAAGTATTGCGTTGCTGTTCGACGAATCAAGGTTTCCCGTAGGCTCATCGGCAAAGACAATTTTCGGGCCGTTGACAAGCGCCCGGCAGAGGGCGACCCGCTGCATTTCCCCTCCTGATAATTGATGGGGAAAATTGTTCATCCTCTCCACAAGATTGACCCGTTTCAGAAGTTCACCGGCCTTTGCCGCCGCAGCTGAATCATTATTCAATTCTGCGGGGAACATTACATTTTCCAGCGCTGTGAGGGACGGGACGAGATGAAAGGCCTGGAAGACAAAACCGGTAGTCCTGTTCCGGTAAGGAGCAAGTTCGTCTTCCGACAGGTCTGTAATATCTGCGGCATCCAGTTTAATTCTCCCTGAATCGGGTTTGTCGAGGCCGGACAGTATGCTCAGTAACGTTGATTTGCCGCTGCCGCTCTTCCCTTCTATAACCAGAAACTCGCCAGCCGGAACGGAGAGCGTAATGTCATCGAGAACGATGATGCGTCGCTCGTCCACGGTATAGGATTTTGAAATCCCGATTGCTTCAAGGGAATATGTATTCATAGGAGCTCGCTTTTCGGGCAACTCACTCTTTTCGACACATTTCATTTCACAGCAGTTGTCACACCATAACTATAACCAAATAATGCAATGAGATAAATGCAGGCATGGTGAAACAAAACAATTTTCGACATCGTATAGGTAATATTAACCAATCCAGGCGTACACGCCTTAATCCAAAGCATTGTTCATATTATATCAATAATTCATCCTGAAGCGGTTCTCCGCGAAGGCTCGCTTCGACGCAGGAGTAGTTGAAGTGTATTCTTCAGTGGACTTTTCGTTGGCTCCCAAAACTCAAGACAGGCATAGTCCGTAAACAGTTGTTACGACGCAAGGACATGGATGGTCTCATAGCTTCTTTCTTTTTTTTTCGAACCTACTATTCAAGTTGTCCATAAGATGCTACTATTTAATAAATATAAATTTTCATCTCATACTTTACCAGGGGAGGGACAATGAAAAATGTTTTGATTGCATACTACAGCCGCACGGGAAAGACAGAACAGATGGCAAAGTACGCAGCGGAGGGAGTACGTTTTAGCGGACATGCTGCTGAAGTCAAGACAATTTCTGAAATTAAGAATGAAAAGGACTTCGCAGAATTCGATGGATTCATTTTCGGCTGCCCAACCTACCATAGGGATATGACTGACAATATGAAAACATTCCTTTTTTTAGCACAAAAGGCCAATCTCGGGGGGAAAGTCGGGGGCGCCTTTGGCTCTCATACACACACCGGAGATGCTCCAAAGTTAATTTTCGATACCATGGAATATGTATACAAGATGGAGATGGTCAATTTAGGTCCTTTTCCTCTCAAAGAGGCAATTGTCGACACAACGGAAGGAATGCATGCCTGTCAGGAATACGGAAAAGCTGTTGGCAAGAAATTGTAGCCTTCGTGATTCCACTGAACAAGAGATGGTATACATGGCCTGGGTCATTCCGGGCCCTCTTTTTGGCACTCCAAATTGCATCAAAATCTCAATGCTTCACATTACATCACCAACTCGCGTTCCACCGCATACTTCACCAGTTCAGCAGTGCTCTTCATTTCCATCTTGCCCAGAATCCGCACTTTGTACGTGCTGACAGTCTTCACACTCAGATTGAGTTCATCTGCTATCTCCCCCACTTTCCTCCCCTTGACGATGAGGGAGAATATCTGATATTCCCGGTCAGAGAGCGTTTCATGAGGGGGTTTTGACTTCTCGGGCTTTGTATCGAAAATCAGTTTTTCGGCAACAGAAGCATCTATATAATTCCCCCCGGAAGATACCTTCTTTATGGCCTCCATCAGCTCACGGGACGCCTTGCCTTTTGTCAGGTACCCTGAAGCACCGGCCTTTATCGCACGGATTGCATACTCGTCCTCGGGGTACATGCTCAATACCAGCACCGGGAGTTTGGGATTCAGCGTCTTGAGCTGCTTCAAGGTGTCGAGACCGTTCAATCCGGGCATGGCAATATCGAGGAGCAGCACGTCATAGTCCTCTTTCCCGATTTTATCCAAAACCTCATGCCCGTTCCCTGCTTCTCCTGCCACGACAATGTCCGGGTTGTCTTCGCAGATCCGCTTTATGCCTTCGCGGAACATTTCATGATCGTCTGCTATCAGGATCCGGGTCATGAGTACCGTCCTTTCCATTTACCCAGAAAAATACAATGCGAAAAATACGGGCTAAGTGAGATTAAATATTTATCGATATCTTAGACAGTCGACTAATCAACCAGAGCTTTTCCTCTTCATTCAAATCTTTGTGCTTATTATATCAATAATTCACAGAGCTAATTATGTGGTTGAACAATATCTGCATTTTTGGGGTTTACAGGAATACGTACCTTGACCAGAGTCCCCTTCCCTTGCAAACCGGATATGACCGCCCTTCCTCCCAGAATACGTGCGCGCTCCCGCATTCCTATAATCCCGACAGACTCAGGACTTGAAATCCGGTCTTCTGAAATACCTTTGCCGTTGTCTCTGACTTCAAGAATCATCCCTTCTTCACTCTCTGTCACTTCAACCATGACCTGTGTTGCATCAGCATGACGGATGATATTGGTGAGCGTCTCCTGGAAAATACGAAATACAGCTATTGAGCTTTTTTGATCAAGGTTGATATGGGCAGGGCCAATGACAACATCGTATCTGATTCCTGTACGTTTACGGAATTCGTCTATCTGCCATTTAATTGCCTCCGCAAGGCCCAGGTGATCAAGTACTCCCGGCATCAGTTCCGATGACAGCCTCTGCACTGTTTGTATGGTAGAGTCAATCAGGTCCGACATTGCCCTTGTTCTCTCAATGAGCGAGTCAGTATCAAGGAATTCACTTCCTGCTGACAACCGGTTACTCAACCATGACAGGTCCAGGCTCAATGTTGTCAGTGCATGGCCCAGCTCATCATGTATCTGTCGTGCAATCCTCTTTTTTTCCGCTTCCCGCGCAGATTCCAGGTGTGCGGATAAACTGCGCAGCTGCTTCTGTGACTTTTTTAATTCCTCCATCCTTCGCCGTTCTGTCAGGTCCCTTGCGATTGTCTTGGCCTTTGTCAATTCTCCGCTGCCGTCAACTTCACTTGATATGTTTAAACTGGCCGTAAAGGTCGAACCGTCCTTTCTGATAAATTCCCTTTCCACGTCCAGGAGGGCCCTTTTATTTTTCACTGCTGGGAATTCTTTTTCGTGGACTTCCCTGGATTGTTCTGTGAAGAAATCCGTTAGGAACCTGCCGATTAACTCTTCTTTCCCATACCCGAGCATTCGTGCCCCTGTCTCATTGCACTCAGTGATCATCCCCTCCTTATTGACCGAATGGTACATGTCAGGGGCGTTCTCATACAAGTCGCGGTATCTCTCCTCAGAGTCACGGAGGGCTTTTTCCATTTTTTTGCGATAGGTAATGATCGTCAGGAGAACTACAATCGTCAGCATGAGGGACGTTATCGTAAACACGGTGGTCTGAACAAGGGTCCTGTGTCTTGAGTACAGAGTATCAGGCTTGTTGATAATAATGCTGCCTTCAGGCAGGTCAGACTCATTGACACCGAAAAGCTTCAGCTGGCGATAATCAAACATATAGCTGTTTGGACTCTCCCTGACCAGGGCAATTGATTCAACATTTTCACCCTTCAGAATGCGGAGGGCTATTTGTGCAGCAGATTTTCCCTGATGAAATCCGCTGATCAGCATTCCCCCAACAATTCCCTTGCCAAGATAGGTGTCCCAGAAACTGTAAATAGGCGCACTGGATTCGCTGTAAATATGGGAAAGGCTCTCTTCGTAGGCAAAGAATTGGCCTGAAGTGTCCCTGGTGACCACCGATAACAATATGAGGCTTGTGCGGGGCAGTTTCCACACTCTTTCTTTCAGCTCATCCATACGGAAGTCTTCAAAGAAGACAAAATCTACCCTGTCCTTAAAAAGTGGTGCAATCCTGAGCACCTCCTCCTCTACCGCCATACCCGTTGTGGTTTTATCATTAATCGAGACGACTTTTGTGGTCTCCGGGTGGAGCTTCAGTGCAATTTCCAGAGTGCTTTGTATGTCGATTTCCTCAACAGTGCCGGTAAACAGTTTGTGGTCCCTTATCATTGACTCACTATAGTTATTTATTCCACAGAAAACCACAGGAATTCCGGGGAAGAGTTCTTCATGGTGTTCGCTCACAAAGTTCAGCGCGTTATTGTCACTGGCAATCACAACATCGAAAGTGTTGTTCGCAAATTTGTGTTTGTATATGTGATACAGTTCTCTTAGATATTTTTCGTCATAGTAGCGTTTACTGTCCATATACTCATAGTACAGTTCGATAGCGCCGCTTTCCTGTTCGAGTACAGATTCAACCCCTTTTACAACACTGTCGGTCCAGCTCAGCCCCTTATGATATGAGTTCAGGACAAGCACTTTCTTTCTGGAATCAGCCTCAACCCTGACCGTTAATTCAGGATGGAGCAGACACAACGTGAGCAGCAGTGTTGTTACAATTGTGGTCCCGAATAAAACCCGTGGCTGCCTGTTCGTCTTATCCTTTAAAGAAAATGTCATCATATTACTAATGAACTGAAAAGGAACATGGCCTGAAAGAACAGCACTTAGCAAATGCCCTTCAACATCCCAATCCGGAAAAGAAGTCATTCCCCTTATCGTCTACAAGAATAAAAGCAGGGAAGTTTACCACTTCAATCTTCCAGACTGCTTCCATGCCGAGTTCCGGGTAGTCAATGCACTCGACTTTTCTGATATTCTCCTCGGCCAGCAGGGCTGCAGGGCCACCTATTGAACCGAGGTAAAATCCGCCATATTTTTTGCAGGCTTCAGTTACCTGTCTCGACCGGTTCCCCTTCGCAATCATGAGCAAAGAACCCTGGCGGGACTGGAGCAGATCTACATAGGAGTCCATACGTCCCGCAGTAGTAGGACCGAAAGAACCTGATGGTTTCCCCTGCGGGGTCTTAGCAGGACCAGCGTAATAAATGGGATGATTCTTAAGATAATCGGGGATGCCGTCACCTTTTTCGATACGTTCCCTGAATTTTGCATGAGCAATGTCGCGGCCGACAATGATAGTGCCAGTAAGTGAAAGCTGTGTGGCAACAGAATGTTTTGAAAGTTCGGCAAGAATGTCCTTCATCGGCTGATTCAGGTTAATTCTCACAACACCCTCCTGATTCCTGCTGCGCTCCTTTTCAGGGATAAGACGGCCGGGGTTTCTGTCCAGCTCTTCCAGCCAGATCCCTTCCCTGTTGATTCTGGCCTTTATATTACGGTCTGCGGAGCAGGATACCCCCATGCCCACCGGGCATGAAGCCCCGTGGCGCGGAAGCCGTATAACACGGACATTATGAGCAAAGGACGTGCCTCCAAATTGAGCCCCAATGCCGCTTTCCCGTGCAGCTGTCATCAGAGTATCCTCCAGTTCAGGGTCCCGGAAAGCGTGACCGCTTTCACTGCCTTTTACGGGAAGAGTATCAAGGTATCCTGCAGTGGCCAGCTTCACCGTTTTCAAACATGTCTCTGCACTTGTGCCGCCGATGACAAAGGCAAGGTGATAGGGCGGACACGCAGCTGTTCCAAGGGTCTTCATTTTGGCAATAAGATATTCCGCCAGTTTCCCGGGACTGAGTATTGCCCTGGTCTCCTGAAACAGGGACGTCTTGTTAGCACTGCCTCCGCCCTTGGCCATGAAAAGAAATGTGTATTCCTCGCCATCGGCAGCATAAATGTCTATCTGGGCAGGCAGGTTTGTCCCCGTGTTCTTTTCATCATACATGGTAAGCGGAGCGTTCTGGGAATAACGAAGGTTTTCCCCTGTATAGGTCAGACATATCCCTTTGGAAAGATATTCTTCATCCTTTCCACCGGTCCACACCCTTTGTCCCTTTTTTGCCACTACTGTTGCTGTCCCGGTGTCCTGGCACAGGGGAAGTTCAAACCGTGCCGCAACTTCAGCATTGCGGAGCATGGCCGTGGCCACGCCCCGGTCGTTTGGAGAGGCCTCAGGATCGGAGAGAATTTTTGCGACCATTTCATTATGGGAAGGGCGAAGCA
>CALZGI010000340.1 GCA_945786855.1 Thermodesulfovibrionia bacterium
ATTTCTATTTTCCTGTTGTTTTTTTATCTGAAAAGTGCTATTCTTCAGATTAGTTTTTTCATACCTTGGTTGTATTATTTAAGAGTGGGTCTTCCCACTCTTTTGTTTTTATATATGTAAATGAAAATTGAGGAAATACAGGATAACGTGATTGAAATAATCGAGCCGGTCATAAACGATCTAGGAATAGATCTTGTTGATATTGATCTGAAAAAAATGAGTGGCAAAGCGCTGTTACGGGTCTATATAGAAACTGAAACAGGCGTGACTATTGATGACTGCGAGCGGGTGAGCAGGGAAGTAGAGTCCATCCTCGATGTTGAAGACCCTATCCCCTACTCTTATGTTCTTGAAGTGTCTTCACCCGGACTGGACAGGCCCTTAAAAAAGCCCGCGGATTTTATCCGGTTTAAAGGCCACATGGTAAGGGTCGTGACCCGGGAGCCGATCGGCAAACAGACATTTTTTTCAGGAACGCTTGGAGAAGCAAACGAACATGAAATTGTACTGCACCTTCCGAAAGACAGGGAAATTACCATAACGTATGATATGATTTCCAGTGCCAGACTGGAAGTGGAGGTTTAAATAAATGAATCGCGAACTTATTCATATAATTGAACAGATGAGCAAGGAAAGGGGCATTCCCAAAGAGTCAATTCTTGATACACTTGAGTCTGCTCTATTATCAGCTGTTCGAAAGAAATACGGCCTTACCGCGGAGATCAGTATAAAAATCGATAATGAATCTGGTGAGATCGCCATGACAGCCCTTAAAACAGTTGTTGCCAAAGTAGCTGATCCCAACGAAGAGATTTCAGTCAGGGAGGCTTCGAAAATCGAGACAGGAAAAAAAGCAGGAGACACAGTAGAGGCCCCTATCTCGATTGAGAATTTCGGTAGAATTGCGGCTCAGACTGCCAAGCAGGTGCTGTTTCAGAGAGTCAGAGAGGCTGAAAAAGAGGCGATCTTTGAGGAATACAAGGACAAGGCAGGCCAGATCGTTAGCGGCGTTGTGATCCGGAGGGAAAAAGGCAGTTACTATGTGGCCCTGGGAAGGGCTGAGGCAACATTGCCGATAAAGAGTACCCTTGCCGGTGAAACACTGAAAAGAAGCGAGACAATCAGGGCATATATAGAAGAGGTCAAAGTGACGTCAAAAGGACCGGTAATTCTTCTTTCACGGACACACCCGAATTTTGTTGCCGAGCTTTTTAAAATGGAGATACCTGAAATATATGAAGGACTGGTTACGATCAGGGATATCGTGAGGGAAGCCGGTGACAGGACCAAGCTCACCGTATCATCAAAAAATGCCATGGTCGATCCAGTCGGCGCATGTGTGGGCATGAAAGGTACACGCGTGCAGTCCATTGTCAGGGAACTGAGGGGCGAAAGAATTGATATCATTCCCTGGACAGATGATCCCAGGGTACTTATAGCTAAAGCTCTCAGTCCGGCAGCTGTTGAGAGTATCGGTATTAATGAAGATGAAAAATCTGCAATGGTAGTTGTCAATGACCAGCAACTATCCATTGCTATTGGTAAAAAAGGACAGAACGTCAGGCTGGCAATGAAGCTCACAGGATGGGACATTGATATTATCAGTGAAACTGAATATAACAAGATTCGTAAAGGTGAAATAGAATCTCAGCTCGAAGAGCTTCAGGAAGAAAACAACATGGATGAAGAAGGCGCCGAAGCTGATGAAGGCCAGGATGAAACTGGGTCCCAGGAGGAGCTAGCCTCTGAGGATGAAGAGCAAAACCAGTAATAACGTCCAAAGTAATACCTCTCCTAATAAACCTCAGATATCTGAAGATACCCCTGTCCAGTATGTAAAGGGCGTTGGACCTGCCCGCGCAAAGCTTCTTGACAAGCTTGATATTAAAACACTGGGCAATATGCTCTATTTTTTCCCGTGGCGTTATGAAGATAGAAAAAACCTTAAAAAAATAAGCGCTCTCACCCCCGGCAGTCAGGAAACTACCGCAGGCAGGGTCATCTCTTCCAATGTCATAACAACTCCGAGGAAGAGAATGAAGATCTTTGAGCTTACCATTGCTGATGAGACCGGAGAGCTTACGTGCAGGTGGTTTAACCAGGCATATCTGAAAAAATATTTTCCCAGGGACCAGAAAGTTATATTAAGCGGAGTTGTAAAGGGCAACCCGTATTCAGGATTCGGGCTTGAGATGGACAACCCTGATTTTGAGCTGATCGGCACTGACGATAAACTTATTCATACAGCCAGAATAATACCTGTCTATAACGCTACTGAAGGCATTTCTGTAAAACAGCTCAGGACACTCATGTTCAATACAATAGAGACCTATTCGTCACTTGTTAGAGAATACATGCCTGAAGATATCATCAGGAGAAACAGCCTGGCGCCCCTTCCCTGGGCAGTAAGGGAAGCCCATTTCCCTGAGGAATGTATTGATATATCAGTTCTGAATGCAGGCGTCAGTCCTGCCCATAAAAGACTGGTCTTTGATGAATTTTTTCTGCTTGAACTGGGTCTTGCATTTTTAAAGAAAAAAGAAGCGCTTGAAAAAGGCATCAGTTTTACATACAGCGGTACAGGTCTTATTAATGACTTTATGCGAAACCTTCCATTTAAACTCACACATGCGCAGGAACGAGTCATCAGGGAGATAGCATCAGACATGAAGAGAGATCTGCCGATGAACAGGCTTGTCCATGGTGATGTGGGATGCGGTAAAACCATAGTGGCCCTGGTCTCCATACTGATCGCTGTTGAAA
>CALZGI010000341.1 GCA_945786855.1 Thermodesulfovibrionia bacterium
AAGACCCGTCCCCCGGGTATCTGTTAAAAACTGGGATCTGAAACCAATCAAGCCCCTTGACGGGATCCGGATTTCCAGCCTTACCCTCCCGTTCCCGTTATTCTGCATCTTCTGCATCCTGCCCTTTCTCATTCCTGTCTGTTGTGTTACAACACCGACATAATCTTCGGGAACATCAATAACCAGGAGTTCCATGGGCTCATGGGTACGGCCGTCAATTTCCTTTGTAATAGTTTCGGGCATGGAGACAGAGATTTCATATCCCTCACGCCTCATCATTTCTATAAGTATGGCAAGCTGCAGTTCACCACGGCCCATGACTTTAAATGAATCGGCATTGCTGAAATCAACTTTTATGGAAACATTATAAAGCAGCTCCTTCTCCAGTCTTTCCCTGATATTTCTCGATGTCACATATTTGCCTTCCATTCCCGCAAAAGGGGATGAGTTGACGGAAAAAACCATTGATATGGTCGGCTCGTCCACCTTTATTCTCGGCAGCGGCAGAGGGTTATCGATACTTGTGATTGTATCACCTATATTGATTCCCTCAATGCCTGCAAGGGCAACGATATCTCCGACAGACACTTCTTTTGCATCGACCCGTCCCAGTCCCTCAAAAATGTAAATAGATGATATTTTTGTTTTTACCGCCTCTCCTGAACTGCCTATCATAGCTACCTGGTCTCCAATTTTTATGGTGCCCGAGAATATCCGGCCGATAGCAAGCCTGCCTACATAATCGTTATAGTCAATATTGGTAACCAGGTACTGCAGAACTCCGCCCTGCTCACCTTCCGGTGCAGGCACTGTTTTCAGGATGAGGTCTAAGAGAGGCCTTAAATCCTCTGATTCATCATGTATATCAATTTTTGCAATGCCTGTTTTGGCATTTGTGTACACAATAGGAAACTCCAGCTGCTCCTCAGTGGCATCGAGGTCTATAAACAGGTCATAGACTTCATTGAGGACCTCCTGTATCCTGGAGTCTGGCCGGTCGATTTTATTAATGACCAGTATTGGGGGAAGGTTCAAATCAAGGGCCTTCTTCAGAACAAACCTTGTCTGGGGAAGCGGGCCTTCAGAAGAATCAACAAGAAGCAGAACCCCGTCTACCATCTTCATGATTCGCTCCACCTCACCTCCGAAATCGGCGTGTCCCGGAGTATCGACGATATTTATTTTTACGCCATGGTATTCAACAGCAGTGTTTTTCGCCATTATGGTAATGCCCTTCTCGCGTTCGAGATCTATATTATCCATAACCCGTTCCTGCACTCTTTCATTGGTACGGAATATCCCTGCCTGCTGGAGCATGCCGTCCACCAGAGTTGTTTTGCCGTGGTCAACATGGGCAATAATAGCTATATTTCTTATGTCATTTCGCTTCATAGAACCTCTTTCGTTTTTAATTTATTGCGGGATGCCCGCCGATATTCTGCCTGCTCTTCCAGGATGATGTATGATGATACAATCACGGGGAGTAAATGCCGGGAGACTTCCGCCTGATAGTATATAATATTTCAGAAGAAGAATACTATCTTTCCGGCCGGAAACGAAGCAGAGAAGTTCAAGGGAGCAGGAGGCAGAAGCTCACTTTCTTCGTTCATTCTCGCTTCTCTCTCACAGCCGATCAGAACATTACGGGCATCCTGTTTCTCCCTTCACATAGTACCCCTGCGGTGGAGAACTCTGCATGTTATCCCCAGAATCACTGCTGCTATCCACTGATATGCCGGGAAAAAAACAAATACAAGCGCGCCCTGTGCATCAATATGAACAAAGACGGTGTCAATATAGACGGCAATGCCGCAAATCGAGAGTATTCCTGCTCCCGTGACAGCCACCACGCAGGATGGTCTGGTACCGCAGAAAAGGTACAGGAGGTATCCGAGAAGGACATAGGGAGATAATGCCCACAGGGCAAACGCTGCAAGAGACAGGTAGTCAGAAAATGACTGATAGGCATAGTTATCACCCCATGGGCTGGCAGAATAGACCATAAGGACAGCTGTCACAATTGAGGCCACTGCCAGAATCAGGACTCCCGTTGTATGCAGATCAGGTTTCTTCATTGTTGTGTCAAGCGAAAAGGCTCCAGTTACACAGTGCATTATACCATCCGAAAAAACAAGCGCAAACAATACTCTTTCTTTTTAAATACTTACATAAAACAGTCCTGCGAATACCGCTGAAACAGTAATGCCGTGTCCCGCTGATTAATAAATTTACATCCAATGCCTGATATAATCCCATCCGGACAAACAGCATTCCCTTTCTGCTGCATGCTGTTTTTTGTATATTGTTACAGGCGGTTTGATTAAAGTTTCACGTCTCGAACGTCGATAACAAAACAGTAGAATGGATTTGCATCACATTATCGACATGCAGGAGAAACATATTGGCTGAGACTGAGCGGAAGGACACGCTTCCACTGGATACACATTTTCTGAGTAACGCGATTATCGAGTTAAATATTTCACGCCACAATGTATCCATTTACCCCCAGAATCATCCGATCGTAGAAAAATCATTAAATCGTGCTTTTATTCTCATGGAAAAACTTTTTGAATTGAGAGACACTATAACTATAGCAACAGCAAAGAAAAACCTCATTATAGACAACTGTTCCCTCGGCACCCAGAACCCCGTCTTTAAACAGTTTGCCGCCTGCCTTGCCACCATGAACATAGTCCACGTAACATTTGTGCGGGGTATGACAAAAGACGAACTTTATTCATTTCACATGTTTTTATTATCAAATGAAAAGGACAGGTCCTCTGAATATATGATGGAGTTGTTCAACACGTTCAACCTGACTCATATAAAAGCCGGGTTTGTTGATTATTCCGCTTTTGACGTTGTTGAAGAAACAAAAGATCAGAGCACCAGCGAAGGTTCGCTGCTTGAACAATACCTGTCTAGTGTACTCAATGGAGACGGAGGAAGCCAACAACAAACAAACATGGTATATGATGCCCCCCCGGCAAAGCTTGCAAGCCTTATTAATCAACTGTCGAAAGAGAGCATGGAAGAAGAAAGCTACGAAAGAGTGATTACATCATATATACAAAAATCCTCAGACAAAACTTTTGCATCTGGAGACCTGAAGCGAATTACCGAATTCATTGATAATTTGCGGCCTGAACTGAAACAGCAATTCCTCTCTTCAACAGTGAATACCATTTCCCGGGAACCGAACATGGTGGAAAAATCTCTGTCAGACATGTCAGCTGACGAGGTAATCAACCTGCTCAGCCTCATAAATGAACAGACAATATCAGTCCCTGATACACTCAAAAATATTCTCGGCAAGTTTTCAGGCCTTACTGAGGACTACCATGAAGCTTCACGGCATGGAGGAGAGTTCATCGAAGATGATATTTTCCTTTCCTCTGAAGTAATGAATATCCTTGGCGAAGACAATTTCAAGTCTTATATTTCTGATTCTTACCAGGCAGAAATCCAGCGCTTCACAACCTCCCGGGCTCATAAGACCGGAGACAAAGTATTAAAAGAGGTAG
>CALZGI010000342.1 GCA_945786855.1 Thermodesulfovibrionia bacterium
GCAGGGAAAAGGCAATGGAGTATGCATCCAAAAAAGATATTCCCGTTGCTGAAAAAGCAGGTCACGGGAAGGTCCTTGATGAGATATTCAAAAAGAAGGTGGAACACAAACTGATCCAGCCCACCTTTATTACTGATTATCCTGTAGAGCTTTCACCCCTGGCGAAGAGGAAAAAGGATGCCCCCGGTTTTGTAGAGAGATTTGAGTTATTCATAGGCGGGAGAGAAGTTGCAAACGCCTTTTCAGAACTGAATGACCCCCTTGACCAGAAAGAGAGGTTCCTTGAGCAGGTAGAAGCCCGGAAGCAGGGAGATGAGGAAGCGAATTTCATGGACGAAGATTTTGTCAGGGCACTGGAATACGGGATGCCTCCGGCAGCCGGGGAGGGCATCGGCATAGACAGGCTGTTCATGCTTCTGACAAACACACACTCAATCAGAGATGTTATTTTATTCCCGCACTTAAGACCGGAAAAGTAACTGAAACCAGGGGCAAGGGCATGAATGGATTACATTGAAAATCGTTATGAAAAATATTTTAACTAGTGCAAGTTCTCCATTTGGTGATATCTTTTCCCTTGATCCCTTGACCGCTCGACCCCTTGACCCCGGTCTATTATGAACTTACCTTACCAGTTCTTTATAGCCCTCCGATACTTTAAGTCAAAGAAGAAGCACGGCGGCATATCTATCAATACATTTATCTCGATTGCAGGGGTTGCTCTCGGTGTAATGACCCTTATTACGGTGCTTTCGGTGATGAGCGGTTTTCATGAAGATCTTCAGGCAAAAATTCTTGGAGTGAATTCCCATATCGTTACCATGAGCTACGATGGAAAAATCGGGAATCACGAGGAGATACGAGAAAAAATCAGTGCCGTTGACGGTGTCGTGGACTCTGCCCCCTTTGTTTATGGCCAGGTTATGCTCAGGTCCGGAAGGAGGGCGCATGGAATAATTGTCAGGGGGGTTGATCCCGTTCTCGGGACGGGCACCACGTCTATTCTTGAGAATCTCAAGACAGGGAATATTCATGATCTGCAGAAGAATACGGGGATGCCGGGCATTATCGTCGGCCGGGAGCTCTTAAGGAATCTGGCTTTGATGGTAGGCGATGAAATTGACATGGTTTCGCCCATGAGCGAAATGGGGCCTCTCGGGATGATCCCCAAAATGAAAAAGTTCAGGGTTGTCGGATATTTTGAGGCGGGAATGTATGAGTATGACTCAAGCCTTGCTTTTATACATTTAAAAGAAGCCCAGCAGTTTTTTAAATACGGAGACGATGTTTCGGGTATTGAGGTGAAGATTCTTGATCTCTACAGCGCTGAGGAGGTGTCTGACGGGATTCAGCACATGCTGAGTCCTCCCTATTACACAAGGGACTGGATGCAGATGAACAGGAATCTTTTTTCCGCTCTCAAACTCGAAAAAATAGTCATGTTCATCATTCTTACACTTATTATTCTTGTTGCTTCTTTCAATATTATCAGCAATCTCATCATGATTGTTATTGAAAAGGGGCGGGAAATTGCGATCATGAAAACAATGGGGGCAACCAACAGGGGCATTATGGTGATCTTCATTCTTCACGGGCTTATTATCGGTATAAGCGGTACCGCACTCGGCGTTATCGGAGGGTACGGTCTCTGTCAGATCCTGAAGACATATAAATTTATAAACCTGCCTGCTGATGTCTATTACCTCAGTTACCTTCCCGTGAGAATGAGTTTGTTCGATTTTACCGTTGTTCCCATTGCCGCGATTCTCATTACTTTTCTGGCCACTGTTTATCCGTCCTGGCAGGCTGCAAAACTGGACCCCGTTGAGCCGTTACGCTATGAATAAATATGAATCAAAATCGGCATAAAGGGAAGCGCTTATGTTTAAAATGATTTTCAAAACAATGTTTTTCTTTGTATTTGTGGCTTTTTTATCAGTGGCTTTGGCAATGTGGAAAGGCGGGGAACCATTCAGGTATTTTGGAGAAGGAGTTATCGTTGTTGGTAAATCGATCACCAGGTTTGGAGACTTTGTCGATGAATTTATATCCGGCGGAAAAGAGTTGCGCCAGTCCTATGACAAGATCCGGGATGTCATTGATTCTGATAATGAAAAATAAAGGAAGGGAATTGGATTAAGTGCCATGGCCCCGTTTATTCGTGTACAAAATCTAAATAAAGTCTACTCGATCCCGGATAGAAGTCTCCATATACTGAAAGACATATCTATTGATTTTGCCCAGGGAGAAATGACTGCACTCATGGGGCCGTCCGGAGTCGGCAAAAGCACTCTGCTCCATATACTGGGGACCCTGGACAGGCCCACGTCGGGAAGTGTTTTGTACGATGGGATGGACGTGTTTGAATTCAAGAATGATGCGCTCGCTGAATTCAGAAGTACCTCAATGGGTTTTGTATTTCAGTTTCACCATCTGCTGCCGGAATTTAACACTGTTGAAAATACTGCCATGCCGGCTCTTATTGCAGGAATGAACAGGAAAGAGGCGACCGGGAAGGCCGAACGTATGCTGAGTGATGTGGGGCTTTCTGAACGACTGTACCATAAACCGGGAGAGCTGTCGGGAGGTGAACAGCAGAGGGTGGCTATTGCACGGGCCCTTATGCTCGATCCCAAGGTCGTACTTGCTGACGAACCCACAGGCAACCTTGATACGCGGACGGGAGAGGAAGTTTTCGGTATTTTAAAAGACCTGAACGACAGGGGGATTACCTTTGTTATTGTCACACATAACGAAACCCTGGCATCTCAGTGTAACAGAGTTATCAAGATGATGGATGGAAAGATAATTGGTGAATAAGCTCCCGGCGGTCAGCTGAAAAAATGACCGGAAAGAACATACTCGCTATCGTGACTGCCAGAGCTGATCTGCCAATAAGACATTGATGGAGAAAGCGGGAGTCATGTTTCTTGATGCCCTCAGCCTCGGCTCAGCCCCTCCAGCAAAAAGAAAAATGATCATAGAGGTTATTGGAGAGTGAACAACCTGTCTGAGGATACCTTTGAGCTTTTCCTCCCAAAGATAATAATGTCTGACGAAATAGACATGCGGCGTGTCATGTTTATTGATCCCTACGGGATGGTCGGAATTCTTGAAGCCGGCAGGTTTCTCCATGCCGGGGGTATTCGGAAAGTGCTGCTGCTTCCCGGGGCGGACAATGTTTTGAAATACCTTGAGAGGATGGATTTTTTTAAATACGCGGAACGTTATTTTAGCCTTGATACGGGAGGGGCAGAATTGCCGGAAAAGTTCCTGAGGAGCGCGCAGTCCGATGTCCTCCTTGAAATTACACCGATTGAAAAGTCGGAGGACATTCATTCCATTGTGAGCAAGGTAAAGAAAAGGGCATACTCAATCCTTGAAAAGCACCTTCACTACAATGAACGCGCGATAAACGGTTTTATCGTCGCACTTTCCGAAGTGTGTCAGAATATTCCTGAACACAGCGGGCATACCGGTTTTGTGGGAATTCAGAAATATTACTTTCCGAAGCAGGAGAGAAATGTAGTAAAGATTGCCGTGATGGATCTGGGCATCGGCTTTAAAGGGTCCCTTTCGGAACGACTCACTGCTGCCCATGATCTTGATGCCATAGAAAAGGCGTTTATGCACGGTCTTTCGAGGCATAGTGATGAAGGCAGGGGGCATGGGCTTGCTGCTGTCAGAAGGTTTGTTCAACAATGGAACGGTAAAATTTCCATACGTTCAGGAACAGGGAAATTTTCAATAATCCCTGACTGGTCCTGGGGAAGAGAAAGGGAAAGGAATCTCATGAATTTCCCGGGTGCTCAGATAAATATTATGCTGCCGGAAGTATAATAGTGCAAAAGTTCGGAAGAGCTGAAGTGCAGATGCAGGGGCGCGGTGCCCGTGCCCTGTTGTTGCTTGTTGAAACGTCATGAAATTAACCGGTGATATTCAAATAAATGGTACTGAAGGGGACACCCGGAAAGAACTGGCCCTTGAACTGAAGGAAGCATTTGCGGCTGTTTCTCCCTTTATAGAGAAACATACGGCATTGGTCTGTCCTGATTGTGAGCACCTTTGCTGTAAGGACAAACACGGGAGGTATGACGGGAATGACCTCGTTTTTCTCAAGGCCATTGGTGCAGAACTCCTTCCTGCTCAACATGATCGGAAGGAATCAGGTCCCTGCCGCTTCATGAGTGAAAGGGGGTGTTCGATTGAGAGGTGGAAGAGGCCCTTCCGGTGTACTCACTTCTTCTGCGATCCCCTCCTGAAGAGCCTGGAGAATGATAATGCCAAGCTTTACCGTGCATTTGTAGAATATTTCCAGTACCTGATATCGGTCAGACAGAAACTGCTGGACTGAGTTTTTTTCTTCTCGCTGCTGCCTGAATACTTTTTTATTTTATCTTTGGAATAATACCCCGTAACTTGTTGCGGGGCAGTTCATTATGATTTAATAGAGAGAGGGCATGGTCAATAATATTAAGCTATCGTCTTCATACTGATAGTGGAGTAGAAAATGCTTTGTTGTTCCATATTCAGAACGAAGTGGTTCGTGGGGATTCTGCTTTTTATCACTGCCTGCATGGGGTGCAATCCACACGTTGTCAAAACAGATGTTTCTCCGCTTATAGGTGGCAATGATGAGTATAGCCTGTCAGTGGAGGGTATTGAGCCGCAAAGCAGATGGTGGGAGGTGTTGAATGACAGATTTCTTGACGCGCTTGTTGTAGAGGCACTTTCAGAAAACCTGACGCTGACACAGGCCCGTGCCAGAATCGAACAGGCAAGAGCTGCAGGGAAACAGGCACGGTCTTTTTTGTATCCCGAAGTGAGCGGCAGGGCCTCGGGAGGTTCTGAATGGAGATACAAGGAAAAGCCTGACGATGGTTTTACCCTGGGGTTAGGGCTTGCATGGGAAGTTGATTTCTGGAGACGCATTTCCTCTGCTGCAGAGGCGACATCATATGAGCTTCGGGCGTCCCGTGAAGATCTTGAGGCTGTGGCGCTCATGCTAACTGCGCAGGTTGCCGAGACATATTATGAGAGCATTGAACAAAATCTCCGGCTGGCGCTGCTTGAGCGTCAGATTGACGTGGGGAAAACCCTTCTGGAGTTAACAGAACTGAGATTCGGATATGGAGAGGCTTCAGTGGTGGATGTGTTCCAGCAGCGCCAGCAGCTCGCCTCTACCCGTACCCAGGTGCCGCTTGTGCGATCACGGGTGCGGACATTGCAAAACAGACTCTCTGTTCTTTTAGGCAGGGCCCCGGTGGGCAGGCCTTTGAGCATGGCCGAAGATTTTCCTGAACTCCCTCCATTGCCGCTGACGGGCGTACCCGTTGACCTGCTCCAGAAAAGACCGGACCTGAGACGGATACAGGACCAATTGATTGCCGTTGACTACCGTGTTGCAGAAGCAATGGCAGACCGCTTCCCGAAGATACAACTTACGGGGGCAGGAGGATTTCAGGACCGTTTGGCTGCTGAAGGCATGTTCTTCTCTCTTCTGCTGGAAGCAGTAGCGCCCCTGATTGACTGGGAGAGACGCCATGCAGAAGTTGAGAAACAGGAGGCACTTTTCAGAGAAGTACTGGCCCGCTATTCCCAGGCCTATCTCACTGCCATTGAAGAGGTGGAAAATGCACTGTGGCAGGAACGGCATCAGGGAGAATTACTGGAGGCACTGGATCGTCAGATAAGTATAGCTAAGTCAAATCTTTCAGAGACAGGCAATCGTTACCGTCAGGGATTGACGGACTATCTGCCGGTCCTTGCAGCAATCCAGTCACTGCAGGAGCTCGAACGGGATATTCTTTCCAGACGAAGGCAGTTGGTTTCGATCCGTATCCTTCTCTACAGGGCGCTGGGAGGCTCTCCGCTGGAGGCCGGGATATATGGCCCTGCGGCATCGGTTAAGCCTGCAAATGTACATTTGCCTGAAGGAGTTACTAAATGAAATATATTATTATCTTTCTGATACTTCTCATTTCCGTTGCAGCCGCTGTCGGCCTGTACCGGACAAGTCCACAGACGAAGAAATCAGTCCCGGTACGTCCGCTTCCCCTGGTACAGACTGTTGAAATTCATCCGGGCAGGGAGCAGGTCTTTCTTGAAGCCTACGGCACGGTAATCCCTGCAAAGCGTATTACTCTCCAGGCTGAAGTGGAAGGCAGGATCATTGATCAGAATCCAGAACTGCTTCCGGGAGGTCTGATTGAGCAAGGGCATATGGTTTTTCAGATTGATCCTGCTGACTATGGACTCAGTGTAAATGAATACAGAGCGGAGCTGGAAGAGGCGTTGTTTGAGCTGGATCTTGAACAGGGGAAACAGGTGATAGCCGGGCGGGAATGGACACTGCTGGAAAAGGACATCAACACATCGGAGGTCGGGAAAAGTCTGGCCCTCCGTGAGCCCCACCTCAGACTGGTCAGGGCCAAAGTGGATAAAGCGAAGAGCAGGCTCGCTCTTGCAGAGCTTGCATTAAAAAGGACAACCGTGAAGGCTCCGTTCAATGCTCTCGTTCTTGAAGAGTTCATTGATACGGGACAGCTGGTTAGCAGACAGACACCTCTAGCAACACTCGTGGGTACTGATCAGTTCCGGGTACAGGCGTCAGTTCCGGTATCAGTTCTTCAGCGGATCTCTGTACCGGAAGAAACGGGACAGCTCGGTCTGCCTGCAAAGGTAATATTTGAACCTGCCAGCGGTCAGTCCGTTATTCGTTCCGGTCATGTGCTGAAGATAATGGGTGACCTTGATCCTGAAGGGAGAATGGCCCGTCTGCTGATAGCCATTGATGATCCGCTTAACCTTCATTCCAGTAATGCATCAGACCGGACAAAAGGGAAAATTCTTCTGGGGAGCTATGTAAAGGTTATGATCAACGCAGGATCATACAATAATGTATACACCATCCCCAGACAGGCCCTGCGGGAAGGCGAACTGATATGGGTAAAAGACAGTGCTGACATACTGCAGATACGAAAGGCAGATGTGGTCTGGCGCCGCAAAGATGACGTGCTTGCCATAATTGAATTTAAACCGGGGGAGGAATTGATACTCAGCAGACTTCAGTCGCCATTGCCGGGGATGAAAGTGAAGGCAAGAAACAGATAGGCAATAGGCAATAGGCAATAGGCAATGGGTTTTTTCATAGCCCCTTGCCTCTTGCCTCTGACCTTCTTGTCATTTTGAAAATATATGGAAATGAATACAAACAGCGGCTTCCTGGCATGGATGACGAAGAACCATGTGGCAGCCAACATTCTCATGCTGGTTCTTGTCATTGGCGGACTGATCGTTATGTTTGATATCAAGCAGGAGGTATTCCCGGAGTATGAGCTTGATATTGTGGATGTCACTGTCTCCTATCCGGGAGCAAGCCCTGAGGAAGTCGAAGAAGGTATCATCCTTGCAATTGAAGAAGAGATCCGGGATCTCGAAGATGTTGAGCGAATTACCGCGGTAGCGACTGAGGGTAGAGCTTCAGTAACGGTTGAAATTCTTTCCGGTGCGAATCCGGATAAAATAGTTCAGGACATAAAGAACAGAGTAGATCGGGTTACCTCCTTCCCTGAAGATGCCGAGCGTCCTTCGATCAGTCTTAAAACGCGCCGGCGTGAAGTTATGAGGCTCGCGCTCTATGGGGATGTTGAGGAGCGCACCCTCTTTTACTTTGCCCAGAACATCCGGGAGGAACTCCTCGGGCTTCCTTCCGTTACACAGGTGGAAATAAGGGGCGTAAGGGACCCCGAGATAAGCATCGAGATCCCCCAGGCTGTCTTACGTTCATATGGTATGACACTTGGTGAGGTCTCGGATATCATACGCAAAAGCGCTGTAGATCTTCCTGCCGGGGGCATAAAGGCAGAGGGCGGAGAAGTACTGCTCCGAACATCTGAACGCCGCGACTATGCCAGTGAATTTGCGGGCCTGCCATTACTGAACAGGCCTGACGGCACAGAAGTGCATATTGGAGATATAGCACAGATAACAGACGGGTTTGCCGATTCTGAACGTGAAGCATACTTCAATGGTCAGCGTTCAGCCCTGTTTTCTATCTATCGGACAGGGGAGCAGACACCGATAGAAATATCAAAGGCAGTCAGGGAATACATGGACACGCTCGCCCCGATACTGCCTGATGGAGTAAGCTTCAGTATTTACAACGACAGGTCGGACCTGTACAAACAGCGGCTTGATCTGCTTCTCCGCAACGGTACTTTTGGACTGATGCTTGTCCTGCTGCTGCTTGGTCTGTTCATGGAAGCAAGGCTGGCTTTCTGGGTCGCTATGGGAATCCCGATTTCTATCTCCGGCTCATTTCTGATCCTGCAGTTCGCTGGGGGCAGCATTAATATGGTTTCGCTTTTTGCATTTATTATTACGATCGGTATCATAGTTGATGACGCTATAGTAGTGGGGGAGAATATTTACTATAAGCGTGAAAGCGGCATGGATCCCCTGCAGGCATCTATCGAAGGCGTCCAGGAGATGTCTTCAGTTGTTACCCTTGCCGTTGTGACGAATATCATTGCCTTCATCCCCCTGCTGTTTGTGCCGGGCTCAACGGGCAAGTTCTTTTCAATCCTGCCCGCAGTGGTCGTGGCGGTATTTCTGATCTCACTCATTGAATGTCTTTTTGTCCTGCCTGCGCATCTCACGTACAGTTATAGGAAAAACAGCAGCAGATTCATGGAGGCACTGAATAAAGTCCCGCACACCTGTGAAAGGGGGCTGGGATGGGTCATCAGAAGATACTACACACCGCTTCTCAACTCAGCAGTATCAAACCGCTACCTTACCGCGCTTGTATTTCTTGCAGTGCTGATAGTCGCATATGCATACTGGGACAGCGGCCGTATTGACTTTTCATTCAGACCGAGGATACAGACGGACAGGATTGATGCTGAGGTCACACTTCCCTACGGTTCTCCGATTGAAGATGTAAGACGGATTGCAAAAATAATTGAAGAGGGAGGGCTCCGTGCCATAGAGAGGTCAGGAGGTATGAAAATCCTTGAAGGAGCAATGACTGACATCGGACGCCGCGGGGCCAATACTGCTGAGATTAATTTTAATCTTGTCCCGCAAAAAGACCGTGAAATTACAACACGTGAGTTCAGTATACGATGGCGCAAAGAAGTCGGCGAGATAGCCGGACTTGAAAACCTCTTTTTTGATTACCTTGTCGGCCCCGGCGGATCAGCCGCCATTAATGTTGAATTAACGCACCCTGACCCTCAAACACTCGAACTTGCCGCAACCGATCTTTCTGCAGCAATAGCAGAGTACGACGGCGTAACGGATATTAACGACGGGTTTGCACGGGGGAAACTTCAGTATGACTTCAAAATGCGTTCCGAAGGAAGGAGCCTCGGTCTCACCGCACGCGATCTGGGAACACAGATAAGACATGCGTTTTACGGTGCAGAGGCGCTCAGACAGCAGAGGGGCCGTGATGAGGTGAAGGTAAAGGTCCGCCTTCCCGAATCAGAGAGAAAGTCCCTCTATAATATGGAGCAGCTTATGATCCGTACGCCGGAGGGCGGCGAGATCCCCGTGACAAGGGCGGCAGACTTAAAGAGCGGAAGGGCATATACAGAGATCAACCGTGTTGACGGGAAACGCGTTCTCAACGTAACAGCAAGCGTCATACCGGGGGTTGCCAATGAGCACAAGATAATGGCCGGTCTCAGAGAAAACCAGCTGCCCCGGATCCTTGCCAGCTACTACGGCCTTAAATATTCTTTTGAAGGCAGACAGAGGGAAACTCGCAAGGCGCTCAATCACTTGCTGTACGGACTCGGCTTTGCTTTGCTCTGTATATACACTATCCTTGCTGTCATGTTCAGAAGCTACACACAGACAATAATTGTCATGATCAGCATCCTTTTCGGACTTGCAAGCGCACTGGCAGGACATGTTATTATGGGCTACGATCTGAGCATTATAAGCATATTCGGAATGATAGCCCTCTGCGGTATTGTCGTCAACGGTGGACTTGTGCTCACCGTCACTGCGAACCGGCTAAAAGACAAAGGTGAAGACCCTGCCCAGTCAGCAATCAATGCGGGCATCCGCCGCTTCCGCCCGATAATGCTGACTGCCGGCACTACTTTTATCGGCCTTGCCCCAATGATATTCGAGACATCGGTTCAGGCGCGATTCCTTATTCCTATGGCAATCTCCCTTGGTTACGGCATCCTCTTCACCACCTTTGTCATCCTGCTCCTGACACCGGCGCTCTATGTTATTCATCAGGATCTCCATATGTTTTTGCGGAACAAATAAGTGCCGGTAAGAAGACCAATAGTTGAATGCTGCCTATCCGGACCTGTTTTGAGTTTTAGATTACAACAGTTACGGGGTAACTGCTTTTGAATTCGTAAAAAAAGTGCCTACTTTTCATTCTTGATCGACATTCGTCATTTTTTTCTTGACAAACCGGTTATATTATGATTCAATTGAATCAGTTGAATTAAAATCAGGTGGCGTGTATCCGTACCGGGAGCAGAGAAAAAGGGGGCTTGTATGGCCTATTACAGAGATCCAGTGGCAGTGAGTGGTGCAGCATCTGATCAGTATCTTGATGTATTTGCGGAGTTTGACTTCAGTTGTTCCGACGACAGCTGTGATTTCTTTTGCCCCGATTGCAGAAACATATCCAGGTGTTCAATGTATAGTGAAGTCATGGAGGACTGGGAGTGGTTTTACTCCTAGCGCGATCCTGTGCAGCATTACCCTGAAATTGGATAGCGAGATTCGCTTTATCCACGAATGAACAAACCGCACAATTCTTGGGGGAGGTTTATGATGATAAGTAGAAAAAATTATGAGAGTACTATTGAAATGAACCGTAACGGAACGGTCGTGCAGGAAAGACGGGCAGATGAAGTGAGAAAGAATTTTGCCATAGGACTCAAGCGGGTTGTGACAGTGAACGGCCCTGCCAGGGGCCCTCGTGTAAAAACAGGGGCATAATTTCAGAAGCAGATATCCTTGAATCTCTTCCTCCATATTGGCGTTATCAATCATGGTCTGCATGTTGACAGATCAAAATCAATAGTATGACTACCTACAACCTGAGGAATGTCCTTAAACAGGAACTCAAGAACGGATCGACTGATCTCGTAACAAGACAATCGGGGCAGGTGGTTCGCAGCAGAATTGAACGTGACCTGGAGAGCGAGCGTGACGGGGCCATTATTGCCCTTGATTTCTCGGGCATTGGAATCATTGATTATTCATGTGCCGATGAGATCGTGGCAAAACTTGTTTCACGACTCCTTGGAGGGGAGTATGGCGATACCTATCTCCTGATCACAGGCATAAACGAGAATCAGAAGGAAAACATAGAAGTTGCCCTTGAGAGAAAGGACCTTGCCGCGATGGCAGTTATGGGTGACGGAAAGACACAGCTCCTGGGGACCCTTAATAATTACCTTAAAGAAACACTGGAATTGATTGTTGAAAAAGGTAAAATTACTGCAAAGGACCTTGCCGTCCTTATGAAGCTCGAAGCCAATACCAGCGGCACCAGACTGTTGAATCTCCACCGGAAACGGCTTGCCGTCAGAAGGGAAGAAAAGCGGCCCGGCGGAAAAGTCTGGGTATATAAGGCACTTCATGAATAAAGGAGAGCATGTTTTTGTTTACATGCCGAAATGTATAAAGTAGTATCATAGTTTATTCTGAGTTCAGGCGCGTGGCGGAGTGAAAAATGTATCTGTATCTGGTCCAGCATGGGAAGGCGAAAAGTAAAGAAGAAGACCCGTCACGCAGTTTGTCTGAGGAGGGAATTTTACTGGTCAGAAAGGTTGCGTCCTTTGCGGGAGCGATGAATTTAGAGTTGGATCAAATATTTCACAGTGGGAAAAAAAGGGCCCTGCAAACGGCACATATAATCGGAGAAGAGCTGAAAGTGACCCCGGCGTCGAAAGAAACAGATGGACTGGCACCAATGGATGAGCCCGGCATCTGGTTTGACCGCCTGCGTGATCTGGATGAAAACATTATGCTCGTAAGTCATCTGCCCTATCTGTCGAAACTTGTATCATTCATTCTTTGCGGCAACAGGGAAGGGAACATCGTCGGCTTTGAAATGGGCGGCATCACGTGTCTGAACAGGAACGATGACGGAAACTGGACAATTGACTGGATAATAAAACCGGAGATGATAAAAGAATGACAAATGAGTTAGGACTGTTTCTTTTAGGTTTTTTGTTAGGCGGAGTTCTTTCAGGCCTGATTCTGTATATTGTTCTTTCTAAAAAGGCTTCGCTGCTTCAAGCACGGGCGCAGAGCGCTGATGCAATCAATAATGAACTTCGGAAGCAGGTGGAACAGAAGAGCGGCGAACTGGGCGATATACAGAATGAACTGAATAACGAATCCCAGATCAGGGCCGCTATGGAAGCGAAGTACCATGAAGCCCAGAAAAATCTCCTCGACATGGAAAAGGAAATGCTGGACAAATTCAACACTATCTCGTTAGACGCCCTTTCCAGGAATTCTGCAGAGTTTCTAAAACTGGCTGAAGAAAAACTGAAGTCCCAGACAGTGGACGGGGCAAAAGAGCTTGAAGGCAAAAAAGAACTTATCGATAAAAGCCTGGCCGAGATGGATAAGACACTCTCTGACGTCAAACAGAAAATTGAAACTGTCGGAAAGGGAAACACCGAGATCTCGACGCTGATCAAAAAACATGAAGATGTGACATTACGTCTGAAAGATACCACTGATCACCTGAAACAGGCACTGGCAAGTTCGAAGAAGAGAGGTGAGTGGGGAGAGCGGATGGCGGAAGACATTATACACCTGGTGGGGATGGTGGAGGGAGTGAACTATATCAAGCAGAAAACAATGGACAGCGCATCGGGAAGGCCGGATTTTACTTTTTTTATGCCCAACCGGTTAAAAATAAACATGGACGTGAAATTCCCGCTTGACAACTACATACACTACCTGAATGCAACCTCGGACAATGACAGGAAACGCTTCAGGGATGAACTTCTGAGAAACACAAAAACAATGATCAGGCAGGTCACCTCCCGCGATTATATCAATCCATCGGACAACACAGTGGACTATGTTCTTATTTTTATTCCCAATGAGCAGGTCTACAGTTTTATTCATGAGACAGACATCACCATTATGGATGAGGCTTTGAAGCAGAAGGTCGTCTTATGCTCTCCCTTCACGCTTTACGCGGTTCTGGCGGTTGTCAGACAGGCAATAGAAAATTTCAATCTCGAAAAAACTGCTGCCGAAATGCTCACTCTTCTTGGCGATTTTTCTAAACAGTGGAATGCCTATAAAGAAAAGTTCGACTTGATGGGGAAACGGCTGGATGATGCCAGGAAAGAATATGATGCACTTACCACGACGCGAAGCAATATGCTCGAAAGACCTCTGAAAAAAATTGATGAACTGAGAAAGCAGAGGGCAATATCTTTTGATTCAGACGTGAAACCTGACGAGTTGGGAGTCAATGAATGACTATCAGCACTTCTCTTATGGCTTTGACAATGTGACTTTTTATGCATAAAGAACGAATCGGATCGGATTCATCTGGCAGTAAACTTTTTAACCTTTAAGGAGGTCAGAATGTCAGAGAAATTGAGTCATGAGGAGTTTGTCAAGAAAGCGATTGTCAGTCTCAGAAAAGAAGGGTATAAAGGTATTCACACCGTCTATTCCGGATTTAATAATGCCTTTAAAAAGTATTTTGATGGTGAAAATCCAATTGATGTTACGAATAAACTGGCCCAGGAGGAAAAAATAGTGCTGAGGCCGGTGAAGGGAGGGGTTATGCTCTATCTCCCGGAAGATGCCCCTTCAACAAAGAATGCGGGTGATGAGGCATTGAAAAAGATGGGTCTGGACGAATGACAGGAATCAGTGATCAGGCAAAGGAATTAAAGAAGATCTGGGGAGGCTTTCAGGCTTCCCGGGTGCTGATTACTGCAAATAACCTCGGGGTCTTTGATTATCTCCAGGACGAGAAAAGCGTGCGACAGCTTGCCCGTTTGATGGGTACGGACAGGAGAGCGACGGAAATACTCCTGGATGCACTTGCCGGACTGGGCCTTCTGAAAAAGAAAAACGATAAATACCGGAACGGGGACAGTGCATCGAGATTTCTCGTGTCCGGCACACCGTACTATCAGGGTGATATCATTCGCCATGCCGCCGGCATGTGGGACAAATGGTCTTCCCTTGATGCTATTGTAACGACCGGAAAACCTTCAGAGAAGTCGCGCAGTCTCAATGCTTTCATTCTGGGGATGCACAACATAGCCTCTCTGAAGGCCGGGAGTATTATCGATGAAATTAATCTCCGCGGGGTTACGGAAGCCCTTGATCTGGGGGGAGGGCCGGGAACCTATTCTCTTGAGTTTGCGAAAAGGGGGATCAATGCTACTCTGTTCGACCTCCCCGATACCCTTGCGATAGCCCGCGATGTATTAAACAGATCTCCGGGGAGAGCAAAAAAAATTAAACTTATCGGCGGTGATTTTAAGACCGATGCTATCGGGAGTGGATATGACCTGGTCTTTATCAGCCAGATACTTCACATGTTTTCCGATAAGGTGAACATCGAACTCCTCAAGAAGTGCCGAAAGGCCCTCGGCAGGGATGGACAGATAGTGATACAGGAGTTTCTCATAAATGAAAACAGGACAGATCCGGAGGGGAGTGCCCTCTTTGCCATCAATATGCTTGTGCATACCTCGGGTGGAAGGTCCTATTCTCCCGGTGAGATGAAATCATGGCTGCAGAAAGCCGGATTTAAGAATATTCGGAAAAAAATTATGGCTGACATTGTCCTTGTCAGTGCGCGCCTGTAACGGGTAATGCACGTTCAATGAAAAAATTGAAAAAAAACATACGTGAGCAGACCGAAGAAATTGAGGGAGAGGTCCTTCATCCCGGTGCCAGTCTCAGTTCCCGAAGCAGGGGGAGAAAGAAAAAAGAGCGGGAAGATGAGCTGCGAACGTGCTTTCAACGGGACCGGGACAGGATAATCCACTCAAAGGCCTTCAGGCGGTTGAAACACAAGACCCAGGTTTTCCTTGCTCCGAAGGGAGATCATTACAGAACGCGTCTTACCCACACCCTCGAGGTGTCCCAGATTGCCAGAACAATTGCGCGGGCGCTCAGGTTAAATGAGGACCTTACCGAGGCAATTGCCCTCGGGCATGATCTGGGGCATACACCCTTCGGCCATGCAGGGGAAGACATTCTGGGTGAGATTTATCCCGGGGGCTTTCATCATTACAAACAGAGTCTGAGGGTCGTCGATACCCTTGAAAGGAACGGCCGGGGGCTGAATCTGACTCAGGAAGTACGGGATGGCATAGTGAAGCACTCCAAAGGCAAGGGAGAAATATTTTCATCCCGGGGGAAAAGTGAAACACTGGAAGGCCAGATAGTCAGGATATCAGACATTATTGCCTATGTGAACCACGATCTTGATGATTCTGTCCGTGCCGGGGTGCTGAAACGGAAAAATATCCCCTCTATTTTTTTTGAGATCGGCGACAGCAATTCAAAGAGGATCGACTCAATGGTTAAAAATGTCATATATTCCACTTCTGCATCGGACATGAAAGAAATCAGAATGAGTGATGATATGAAAGATCTCACCTACGCACTGAGAGATTTTCTCTATGAACAGGTGTATGAAGGTGAAATCTCGAAGCAGGAGTTCAGAAAGGCACGAAAAATACTTCTTGATTTATATACCTATTACATGGAGCACACAGAGGAGGTGTTCAGGGAGTTTCCGAAAGAAATGACAGCAAACAAGGGCAGAATAGTTTGTGATTTCATTGCGGGTATGACTGACAGGTTTGCCCTTATGACCTATGAACGGCTATTTCTGCCCCAGCCATGGCTTGTTTTTTAATCCCGGCTATTAAATTTCCATAAATCCATGAAGTCAATAAAGGAACAGAGTGACCAAAAATTCTTATAATTCGGAATCCCGGCAACAGTCAAGGAGTTGCAGCGAAAGAGACATTGCTGATTCACTGGTGCCAGGAAGCATGAAAGAAAATGTCTTTCTGAACTGTTCTCTCTTGACAATGACGGTATGTCCTCTTATAATTTAAGAAAAATGACAGGAGGGTAGTTATGACAAAGGCTGATTTAGCAGACAGGCTTTATGAAAAGGTGGGGCTTCCCAAAAAGGAAGCAACTACTATCGTTGAAACACTATTTGATTCTATGAAAAATATCCTCTCGGAAGGGGAATCCATAAAGATAACAGGCTTTGGCACCTTCCTTGTGAGAAAAAAAGGTTCCCGAAAAGGGAGAAATCCGAAAACTGGTACTGAACTCGAGATAGAGCAGCGTAAGGTGGTTACATTTAAACCGAGCCTTCAGTTCAAGGCCATAGTTGAAAAGGTATAAATCATCATGGGGTCTGCGCCTCGAAAAAAGATAAGCACGGACAGACTTTTTTACAAAATAGGTGAAATCAGCACTATTGCGGAAATCGAGCCCCATGTTTTACGGTACTGGGAGTCGGAATTCTCTTTTCTTCAACCACGGAAAAATAAGACAGGGCAGCGTGTCTATACACGAAAGGACCTGGAGCTTGTTCTTCAGATTAAAAATCTTCTCTACAAGGAAAAATACACCATTGCCGGTGTGAAAAACAGATACGGGAAGAACAGGCTAAAGAAGAATTCTGTCTCTCTTGAAACACTCCAGGGAGTAAAGAAAAAACTGAAAGAAATACTGAATACATTAAGCAAGGATATCAGCAGCAAGAAACCGCCGGTTATCCCGGACAAGAAAAATGGCTCGCGGTTATTTCTGTAACCGCCCGTTGTCTGTCGACCTTCTCTGCCGGGTGCCTCAATTAAATCTTTCATAGGCAGGGACATCTATAAACATATTAATCGAAATATGTTTTATTATAGGGACTGAATAAATCGGGGCGTAGCGCAGCCTGGTTAGCGCACTGGTCTGGGGGACCAGGGGTCGGAGGTTCAAATCCTCTCGCCCCGACCATTATTCTCTTTTTGTCTATATTTTCATTTCTGGGAATACCTTCATAACAATTGCACTGCTATTGAAACTGTAGGGGTTGGATTAATCAAACCCCTACACCTCCCCCTTTGAGGAGAGGGAGATCTTTGACAGGATCGCACCGGTAATATTCTCTGTATGGGGGGCCAGTTTCTCTTCAACTTCTCTTTTGATCAATGCATGAACATCTGTTCTGGCCTGTTCGATGGTCCGGTTCAGCTTTGATTCGCTCATCAACAGCTGCGTGGAAAATCCAGGGAGGTTCCGGTTTTTTACCAAGTCTGTTATCTTGTCTCTGGCGAGCACGGCAGTCCCGCCGCCAAGGAGGAGTCCTGCCAATGCGCCTATGAGAAAACCCACCGGGCCCGATGTATGGAGCAGTGCCGATACAACGGCGATGCCCAGGACTTTGCCGAACCCGCCGCTTATCGTACCCGCTGCGGCTGCAACTGCAGCAGTGACGGTAACGCTGATGAAGTCTGTCATGTTCTGTGTAACAGACACATCAAAGACATCTTTGTAGGCATTGGGTCTAAAATGAAAATCTTTGCCTATGTTGACCTCGACAGCAGCTAATTTCTTTCCTATTACCCCGCTGACGCTCTCAGCGAGCGAATGTCTGAATTCCTCCTGGGCTTTTTCAATATAGCTGTCAAGTTCATCTTTGAATTCTTCACTCTGCAGGGTGATTTCATCTTCCAGGGTACGGATGCGGCCGCCCTTTTCCCGGAACTGAATGAAGAGGGGGGCTACATTCTCATCAAAAAATCTGTCCCGCGTATAGGAGGCAATGGACTCACTCATCCGGGAGAATTCAGCTTCAACAACCTGTGATACCTCACCCTGCAGCCGGCTGGCATGCATTTCCGCAGCGAGGGCAATCAAACGCCTGTAATAGGGTTCAGAGAGATCAATCATTCTTTTGCGGGCAAGGCCTTTCATCTTCCCCGTTTCAAGGGCTGCAAGGAAGAGTCTCAGGGGAAAGACAAACAGGATGGTGCTTACTGCAAAGAGGTGGATCCAGGGCGCTGCCGGATCACCCCCGGGATGGAGGAGGAGCGTGACATCTGACGGGTTGATCAGCGTTCCCCTGAGGAGCAGTGATGGAAGTCCAAAGAGTGCATTGAGAATAAGGGATATGTCTGAAGGATCATGGATGAAGGTACTTTTCCAGACCACATTGTATTCAAAGAAAAGCCCCCGTATATAAATGCCTGTAAGGGCGCCTGCAACAAGACACAGTGCCAGTATATGAACTGTACGGGCAAAGCGGGAGATGACGATTTTCTGGTTCATGTCCCACCAGTGTTCCATATAACGGGAAACTGTCTTTGCTGAAGAAGCGGCGTCTTTCATGTCCTGCTTTTTTTTCACAAACTGCTGGTGAATTGAAAAGCACAGTTTCTTCAGGAACCACTGCGGCAATGAAAAGGGATGTTCAGGCTGCAGTGAATGGACCTTCTGTGTCGGTGTTTCCCGGAGCTGTGCCGGATTGGACGGTATATTTTCAGCCCCCATGTCGGCCCTTTTATCCTGCCTGGTTCTCATAAGAAAACGCCCTGCAATCAAGACAATAAATACAGCTACATTCCAGAGGAGAAGGAGTACAACGGGGTTGAAGAGCACATGGATTTTATCAATGGGTCCGAGATAATTAAAGAGAATTCCAAGAAGGAAAGCACTAATACCAGTTGCGTACGCCCATGTGCGGTTAATATTCATGGTTGCGGCAAGGCCTCTTAATTTTTCGGGAAGCTTCTGAAAGAGGAACTCAGCGCGTTTAAGGACCAGGTCCTGATTATCAGCTGGCTCACCGCATGCCTTCAACGCCTCAAACTGCGTTTCCGGGCCAAAGAATTCAGGCTCGAACTCTTCAACAGACCGTACGAGCAGGGTTGTGGAAATGTCTTTTTCATTCATGAGCGTTGCATTGTATCTTCCCCTGAGGTGAATTGCAGCCTTGACCGTCCTTCCCGGAGTCCATTCCAGGCGAGTCAAGGGTATCCAGCGGAGATGCTGTTGACATCTCAGGGGAAATATTTTGAATTATAGCAGAAAATCCGACATGATTATGCAGCAACAGCGAACGGAACATTCGAAGGGATGTTATCTGTGAACGGTCAGCCTCTCAACAGGATTGATACAGGAGCGGGCATCATATTTTCAACTTCCCCCATTTTCTGCTGAAGCACCATCCCGGGTTGAATCTCACTATGGCATCATTCCTGTCAGGGTAGAATAGATCAAACCTGATGATATCATGAAGTTTTTAGTGTTCGCCCCGGTAAGGACAGGTCCCAGCGGGGGATGACAGACAGATTGGTGAGAGGGATTGGACTGTACCATAGTTCTTTCCCCTTGTATTTTTTAAGAGAAAAGTGGTATTCTTTTCTTAGTTTTTCATACCTTAGATGTACTTGTGAAGAGTGGGCTGTCCCACTCTTTTGTTTTATATATGAATGAAAATAAATCTGGAAGACATAAAGGAAAAAGTAAGAGTGGTTATCGAACCGGTGATAAACTCGCTTGGTATTGATCTCGATTTTATTGAGTTAAATCAGATGAAGGGAAAGGCGCTGTTGAGGGTTTTTATTGACAAAGCGAACGGAATTAATATTGATGACTGTGAAAAGGTCAGTCGTGAGGTGGAGGCGGTTCTCGACGTAGAAGATCCGATTCCATACTCTTATGTGCTTGAGGTCTCATCCCCAGGATTGGACAGACCCCTTCACGGAGTTCAGGATTTCAAGAGATTTGCAGGAGAGAATATTCGGGTTGTTATTCAGGAACCGATAGACGAGCAGACTTTTTTCGTCGGAAAAATTGTGGAGGCAGGGGATGACAGGGTTGTGCTTGTCCTGCCAACGAATAAAGAAGTAATTATCCCTTATAGCAACATTTCGAGGGCAAGGCTGGAAGTGGAGGTGTAATGGAATGAATCGTGAATTAATTCATATAATTGAGCAGATGAGCAAAGAAAGAGGCATTCCCAAGGAATCTATTCTTGGGACATTGGAGTCTGCCCTTTTGTCCGCAGTCAGAAAAAAATACGGCCTTGAGGCTGAAATTAATGTAAAAATAGATAATGAATCAGGTGAAATAACTGCCACGGCATTAAAAAAGATAGTGAAGAAGGTTGCAGATCCGATGAGCGAAATAGCTCAGAAAGATGCGAAGAAAATCGATCCTTCCAAGGGACTGGATGATACCGTCGAGTCTCCCGTATCACTTGAGAATTTTGGCAGGATTGCTGCTCAGACGGCAAAACAGGTACTGTTCCAACGGGTTAGAGAGGCTGAAAAGGAAGCGATCTTTGAAGAATACAAGGACAAGGCAGGAGAAATAGTGAGCGGGGTAGTGATGCGCAGGGAAAAGGGCTGTTATTTTGTAGCACTGGGCAGGGCCGAAGCGACTCTCCCTGTTAAATCAACACTGCCGACGGAAAGCCTGAAGAGGGGAGAAACAATCAGGACTTACATAGAAGAGGTAAAGGTCACCTCGAGAGGGCCCATAATACTGCTTTCACGTGCTCATCCGAACTTTGTTGGGGAGCTTTTTAAAATGGAGATTCCCGAAATTTATGAAGGCCTTGTTGAAATCAGGCAGATTGTGAGGGAAGCAGGTGACCGGACAAAGCTGACGGTTTCCTCAAAGAATCCCATGGTTGATCCGGTGGGGGCCTGTGTGGGTATGAAGGGAACCCGAGTGCAGTCAATAGTCAGAGAATTAAGGGGTGAAAGGATTGATATCATCCCCTGGACTGATGATCCAAGGGTGCTCATAGCGAAGGCGCTGAGCCCGGCAAATGTGGAGAGCATCGGCATAAACGAAGAAGAGAAGTCTGCTATGGTTGTTGTCAACGACCAGCAGTTATCAATAGCAATCGGGAAAAAAGGCCAGAACGTGAGACTGGCAATGAAGCTTACAGGCTGGGACATCGATATCATCAGTGAGACCGAGTATACGAAGATGAGAAAGGGTGAGATTGAGATGCAGCTTGGTGAGGAGCTTCAGAATGAAAGCCAGATGGACGAAGAGGATGAAGCCTCTGAGGATGAACAACAAGAGTAAGGGCCTCACCAATAATAAAACTTCTCACTCCAGCCCTCAGATAACAAAAGAGACCCCTGTCCAGTACATAAAAGGAGTTGGTCCGTCGCGTGCCAAACTTCTTAACCGCCTTGGTATAAACAATCTCGAAGACATGTTTTTCTATCTCCCCTGGCGCTATGAGGACAGAAAAAACCTGAAAAAGATACAGGATCTGATCTTTGGCAACAGTGAAACGGTATTCTGTGAAGTGGTTTCATCTCAGATTATCACGACTCCCCGGAAGCGGATGAAAATCTTCGAGCTGACAGCTACCGATGGCACAGGTTTTCTCAATGCAAGGTGGTTTAATCAGGCCTACCTGAAAAAGTATTTTAAAAAAGGGCAGGAAGTAATTTTAAGCGGTCCTGTCAAGGGGGCTCTCATTGCAGGTGCCGCACTGGAAATGGAAAATCCTGATTTTGAGCTGTATGGAAGCGATGATGCGCTGATTCATACTGCCAGAATTGTCCCCGTATATAAAGCCACAGAGGGGATATCTCCCAAGCAGATCAGAACGTTAATGTTCAGCACCTTCCATTCCTATGCCTTTGTCATAGAGGATTATTTGCCGGGAAAGATTCTTGAAAGGAATAGATTGAGGCCTTTGCAGTGGGCGCTCAAGGAGGCTCACTTCCCTGAGGAACATAATGATGTCAGCTCCCTGAATTGCGCGTCCAGTTCTGCACACCAGAGACTTATCTTCGATGAATTTTTCCTGCTCGAGCTGGGCCTTGCCCATTTGAAAAACAGGGAGGCGGTGGAACAGGGTATCCCCTTTGTCGTTGAGGGTGAACTCCTGAAGAGGTTTTTTCAAAGACTGCCCTTTGAGCTCACCGGTGCACAGAAAGGGGTAATCGAAGAGATAAAATCTGATATGGCAAGGCCTCTGCCCATGAACAGACTAGTCCATGGAGACGTGGGATGCGGAAAGACTGTTGTTGCTCTGGCTTCCATGATCATTGCTGTCGGGAACGGGTATCAGGCATGTCTCATGGCCCCTACAGAACTGCTTGCAGAACAGCATTTCATCAATATCCGCAGGATGGTTGAACCGCTGGGTTTAAAGGCGGTCCTTTTGACGTCTGCCATGAAAAACAAGCCTGTTGAAAGCATTGCAGAGGGAGATGCCAGGATTGTTATCGGCACTCACGCACTGATACAGGAGAGCGTACAGTTTCATAATCTTGGCCTGGCAATAATTGATGAACAGCACCGATTCGGAGTTGTTCAGAGGGCGACTCTCAGAGGGAAGGGGTTAAATCCCGACATCCTGATTATGACGGCCACCCCCATTCCGAGGACTCTCTCGATGACACTGTACGGTGATCTTGATATTGCTGTCATCGATGAGCTTCCTGCCGGGCGCCAGCCTGTAATAACGAAGGTCCTCTTCCCGTCACAGAAAGACAGGGCATACTCGACAATACATGGGGAGCTCTCAAAGGGCAGGCAGGTCTATGTGGTCTATCCTCTCATTGAGGAATCGGAGAAACTTGACCTGAAATCCGCCATTGACGGAGCAGAGGCCTTCAGGAAAATGTTCCCTGAAAGGAAGATAGGGCTGGTGCATGGTAAAATGCATCATGATGAGCGTGAGTCAGTCATGACAATGTTTAAGTCCGGAAACATTGATATTCTGGTTGCAACAACGGTGATAGAAGTCGGAATAGATGTTCCGAATGCTTCGCTTATGCTGATTGTTCATTCCGAGAGGTTCGGGCTTGCTCAGCTCCACCAGCTTCGGGGCAGGATAGGGAGGGGCGGTTATGACTCGTACTGTCTTCTCATGGCCTACCCGCCTTTCAGCGAAGAGGCCAAACGAAGACTCAAGGCCATGGAGACCACGAGTGACGGGTTCAGGATAGCTGAAGAGGATCTCGCCATACGGGGTCCCGGTGATTTCTTCGGTACACGGCAGGCGGGACTCCCCGAATTGAGAATTGCGAACCTGATCAGGGACATTGGATTGCTGGAGAAAGCCCGGAAAGAAGCCTTTGACTTAATTGAGGGGGACCCCTTACTGGAGGGCTATCCCCTGTTGAAAGAAACTCTTCACAATAAGTGGATGGGGAGGCTGGAACTGGTAAAGAGTTAAGAATGAAAAGTTAAGAGTTAAGGATGGTTCCACTTTTAACTTCCAACTTTTAACTTTCAACTTTCAACTTTTAACTTTTAACTTTTCGTTGATGGAGGGAATCATGTTAGAGGATACAAAAAAAAGTCTGGCAACAGGTCTAACCCGGGTTAAGTGGATTGCATCATTTATTGCGGAAAGAACCAAAGAAGAGACTTCAATGGCGAAAACCTATTTCGCAAAAAGCAAACGTGAAAACAGGATGGACGATTTGTACCGGGATATCGGAAGGAGAGTCGTCGAGTTGAATGAACAGGGCGAAAAGGAAATCTTTAACGACTCTGTCATTCAGAAATCCTTTCGTGAGATACAGGGGATGAAAAAAACTGCTGCGGACAGTCAGACAGGACCTGAAAAAGCAGGCGCCCCGTCGGAAGAATGATAGAGCTGACGGTCTTTTTTTTCGGAGCGATTATAGGATCTTTTCTCAATGTCTGCATTTACCGGGTGCCGAGAGATGAGTCAATTGTTCGACCTGGTTCCCGGTGTACTTCCTGCGGCAACCCGGTCAGGTTCTATGACAATATTCCTGTTATCAGCTATATTCTTCTGCTGGGCAGGTGCCGGTACTGCAAGTCAAAACTGTCTGTGCGGTACCCTATGATAGAACTCCTCAATGCTCTGCTGTATGTTGTTGTGTTGATGCGGTTCGGCCCCGGTGCTCCCTGGGTGCTGCTGATTTATTTTGTTTTTGTGTCTGCTCTGGTGGTCATTTTTTTTATTGACCTTGATCACCAGATTATACCGAATGGCATAACGCTGCCGGGCATCCCCCTTGCTTTGATTTTGGGAGCCACTGTGCTCCCTGACCCCTTTTTGAGACAGGAACTGCTGGGGCTGAAAGCGGCAGTTATAGGATTTCTTGCAGGGGGCGGATTTTTTTACCTTATCGCTGTAGTGGGGAAGGCGATTTTCAAGAAGGATGCCATGGGCGGAGGAGATATAAAGATGATGGCGATGGTCGGGGGACTGATGGGATGGAAAGCTGTCATTCTGACAACCTTCATGGGAAGCCTTCTGGGATCAATCATAGGTGTCGCGTTGATCCAGTTGAAGGGCAGGGAGTGGGGTTCAAGGATTCCCTTCGGGCCTTATCTTGCACTCGGAGCTCTTGTGAGTCTTTTCTGGGGACAGGATATACTCTTCTGGTATTTTTATGGGTAAAAGTTCCTTTACAAGAATAGTGACTATTATCGTATTTCTCTTTGCCGGCCTGTTGATCGGTATAATGGTGGTTGCTGCCTTCGAGGGCAGGGGGCTTCAGTATATCACGCTCACCGCGTTTCTTATTCTTGCTTTTTTATTTGTTATATGCCTGAGAATGTATCTTGCAAAAAAACAAAAAGATTCAGGAGAAATGGGAGATGAAAAGAAAGGCTCTGAAGTAGGATTTGTCGTAGATACCTTTCACGAACTTGTTGCCAAACTCAAGGAGAAAGAGAAAGAACTGGAACAATTAACGCTTCACGCCGAAGAGAAGGCGGTCAGTATGGAAGCCTACAATGAAAACATTCTCCAGAGTGTTCCGAGCGGCGTTATCAGTGTCGATAATTCAATGATGATAAAAAGCATGAATCAGGCCGCCGGGCACATTCTGGGAATCAGCGCCCATGAAATTATCGGTCGTAACTTTACCGATATCTTTGACAAGCCGCTCACCAGTCTCCTGAAGGAAAACAAAACTGTGTCCAGGGCCGAATATCCGTATGTGACTCATGATCAAAGGCATATCTGGCTTGGGATTACTACATCGGAGTTGAAAAATTCGTCTGGCGATACGATCGGTTTGCTCTCTGTCTTTACAGACCTGACCGATATCAAGGCATTACAGTATCAGCTGGATTTGAAACAGCGGATGAGCCAGCTCGGCGAAATGTCTGCGGGAATAGCCCATGAGCTCAGGAATTCTATGTCCGTAATAACGGGATATGCAAAACTCCTCGGGAAAAAGGTTGAAACATCGGGCAGAGCCGAGGTTGATTCAATTCAGGCTGAGATAAAGAATATGGACATGATTATTTCCGAACTCCTTGCCTTTGCCAAACCCAGCGACCTGAACAAGACCCCGGTAGATTTGCGTGAACTGACGGATATGGTCATGAAATCCGTTGTCGGCGACAATCATGCCGTGAAAATGTCACTGAAGGCAGAGGGCCCGTTCCATATTGAGGCTGACGCTCTTCTCTTACGGCAGGCACTCTCAAATATCATGAAGAATGCCGTTGACGCAATGTCCGGTGAAGGATCTCTCCATGTCCGGCTGTCGGGAAAACAGGATAAAGTGGAGCTCAAAATCAGGGACACCGGATGCGGGATCCCCGAATCGATAGGACATAAAATATTTCTTCCTTTCTTCACCACAAAAGAAACGGGGACGGGCTTTGGTCTCGCCCTCGTTCAGAAGATTATTGTTTCACACGGCGGCAGTATAGAGGTGTTCAGTGATGAGGGAGAGGGAGCCACCTTCCTCATAACCCTCCCGTCCACGTAGAGAACGCATTCATCACTGGCAGGCGTTTTAATAACGCAGAATACAGAGAGGGTCCTTTCTGCGGAGCGCCTGCACAAAACTTACATTCTATAGGGGAATCAATGCCAATCGCAGGAAAAGGTACGTACTGTATGCTTAATTCAGCTTATTATATTCATCTGTTGGAAACCTGATATAATTATGTATCGACCCTGTTGATACCGGGAACCAGGAATCAGGGGCGATTACTGTTATAGTGGTGATATGAAGAACCAGGAAAAATCAAAGGAACAGCTTTTGCAGGAATTGGCAGAATTGCGCGTGCGTGTATCGGAGCTGAAGGCGAATGATGTCAGACGTCAGCAAATTGAAGGGTCGCTGCAAAAAAGTGAAGAACAATACCGCTCTCTGGTCGATTCAACGGATGATTCGATATATCTGGTAGACAGGCAGTGCAAATACATATATATGAACAAAAAGCATCTGTCGAGACTGAGTATGCTTGGAAACGAATTTCTCGGACAGTCCTACAGTGAATTCCATACGCAAAAAGAAACACGGACATTTAGCAAGAAAGTTGACCGTGTTTTCAAAACTGGCCAATCTGAGATGTACGAGTATAAGAGCTACAGGGATAACAGGTATTTTTTTCAGACCTTCAGCCCTGTTAAAGACGCTGATGGAGCAATAACGGCTGTCACTGTGGTATCAAAAGATGTGACAGAGCAGAAAAAAGCCCAGGAACTTATCCTTCAGTCAAAACAGGATTGGGAACATACTTTTAACACCATTACGGATATGATAACCATTCATGACAGGGACTTTAATATTATCAGGGCCAACAGGGCAGCTGAAAAAATCCTGGGGCTGCCCTTTCTTATGCCGGGGACAAAGTGTTTCAAGTATTTCCATGGCGAGAATAATCCCCTGCAGGGATGTCCGAGCTGTGAATGCATCAGGACAGGGGTCCCCGTCAGCTTTGACATGTTTGAGCCCTACCTGAATATGTACCTAGAAATCAGGGCTATCCCCCGGTATGACAACGACAATAATCTGGTTGGACTGATCCACGTGGTCAGGGATATTTCGGACCGGAAAAAAATGGAAGAAAAACTGCATACCATTTCAATGACCGATGAACTGACGGGGCTGCTGAACAGGAGAGGATTTTTCTCACACTCGGAAAAACAGCTCAAGATAGCAGAGCGGGCAAAAAGGGCCATGTCTGTTATCTATGCTGACCTTGACGGTCTGAAAAAAATTAATGATACATGGGGCCATGAGGAAGGCGATGCTGTACTCTTTGAGGCGGCCCATGTACTGAAGGACACATTCCGTGAATCAGATATTATTTCGCGCCTGGGTGGAGATGAATTTGCGGTTCTTGTAGAAGTCTCTGAGTCAAATGATGAATTCATTATCAAGAAACGTCTTGAAGAAAAGATCAACATGATCAATTCCGGAGAAAACCGTCATTATAAACTGCAGATGAGCGTAGGGATCGTTCGCTATGACCCCTACCATCCCTGTTCTGTTGACGAACTCCTTTCGCGGTCGGATAAATTGATGTATGCCGAGAAAAAAAGCAAAGAATAAAGCTGCTCTTTTGTTATACTGGATAATCGTTCATACAAAAAATTGAAAGCATCAGCATTTGGAGGAGTGAGAACATGGACAGTAGTAAATCTCCTGCGGGTTTAGTGGAGTCGGCACTTGAAGAATCAGCTCAGGAGCGGTTACGGGAGTTAAAGGGGGCTGATATTATCATCGGAATTCCCAGTTACAATAATGGGGAATCCATAGGCAGGGTGATTAAGGCAGCTGAGTTGGGACTTGCAAAGTATTTCCCCCGCCACAGAGGAGTAATCGTCATATCTGAAGGAGGGGAGATTGAGGGTACCCGTCAGGCCGTTGATGCTCTTAAAGACAAAAATTATTTTGAAAATTCGTTCATTGCAAAACCTTCATCTGAAACAGAGATCCTGGTCACAAAGTACCGTGGAGCTTCAGGGAAGGGGACAGCCATAAAGGCAGTCTTTGAGGCGGCAAAAATTCTGAATGTGAAAGCTGGATGCATGCTTGATTCCGATTTAAGGAGCATTTCTCCCGAATGGATAGAGCTGCTTATTTCCCCGGTTCTCATAAAGGATTTTGGCTTTGTAACCCCCTATTACAGCCGGCATAAGTATGACGGGACGATTACGAACATGATCGCCTATCCGCTGACATGGTCCCTGTACGGGAGGAGAGTGCGGCAGCCTATCGGCGGTGACTTCGGATTCTCCCTGGGGCTCATTGAGAGCCTCCTCATGAAAGATGTCTGGGGCACTGATATTGCACGGTTCGGTATAGATATCTGGATGACAACCGTTGCTATTTGTGAAAGTTTCAAGATCTGCCAGTCTTTTCTCGGTGCAAAAATTCATGACGACAAAGACCCCGGGAAAGATCTCAGTCCCATGTTTACGCAGGTTGTGGGAACTATATTCAGCCTGATGGATATATATAAGGAAAAATGGATAACGGTGAAGGGAAGCCGTCCTACGGCGATTTTTGGATTTGAATCTGAATTTGCTCCAAAACCGCTGGATGTGGATATCGAAAACATGATCGGAAAATTCAAGGATAATGTTTCCTCCTTTATTCCTGTATGGGAAAAAGTACTCGAAAAAGAAAATTGTGACAAACTTCAGGAAGTGGCCAAGATGGACTCAACACATTTTGAGCTGCCGATTGAGCTCTGGATCAAGTCGCTTCATGATTTCGCATTCGCCTATACCCGGCTGGTCGATGGATTGAGCGCCGTTGAAATTATAGAGTCTCTTGTACCGATTTATTATGCCATGGTCGCATCCTTTGTTCGAAAGACGCAAAACCTGGATTCCCACCAGGCGGAAGAACTGATCAATGAACAGTGCACCGTATTTGAAAAATTGAAACCTTATCTGGTTAACCGTTGGTCTTCTGAAAGACAGGGGGGACAATAAAGTGAATAAGAAAATCCTTGTAGTTGACGATGAACATAATATAAGACTGCTGCTGAAAGAGGAGCTGACCGATGAAGGGTATGATGTCATAATGGCCGAAAACGGTGAAAAGGCACTGGAAATGATAGCCAGTGAAAAGCCTGATCTCATAACACTGGATATCAAGATGCCGGGAGAAGACGGGCTGAGCATCCTGAGGAGAATCAGAGAAATAGAATATGATCTGCCGGTGATTATCTGTTCTGCGTACAGTGTCTATAAAAGTGACTTCTCTGCAGTCGCAGCTGATCACTATGTTGTGAAATCATCGAATTTTGACGAACTGAAGAACAAGATCAAAGATATCCTGAGTTACGAGATGTAATAGAGTTGTTAGCAGTGTATCATTCAAGACACGGTTTATTCTGCAGCAGATACGAATAATGCTCCCGGCCCTTTTCATGAGGCTTCTCTCCTGATCAGGCAGTTGACCTTTAATCCTCTTCCAAGATTCAGAACAGAGCGCCAAATTTATTCCATGTGTGGACAATAGTAAAATTTCAAGTTGTTTCGTGAAAATGTCGATTCTATCTATTAAGGTGGGCCAGTTATGCGTTGACAGCACTGAGCATGAATATTTTACTGTGATTGACAGATGATAAAGAAAATCAAAGTTAAAGAATTAACTCCGGGCATGTTTATCCACGACCTGAATTGCCGGTGGTTTGAACACCCCTTTTTCACGAGCCAGATGAAAGTGACTGACAGGACAATTGTCCAGAAGCTGAATGAGCACGGGATAAAGGATGTATTTATTGATACGTCAAAGGGCAGTGACCTCCTGCGTGTACCAGAAGAAAATTTGATAACGGCTGATGGCAATGCTGAACTTGAAGAGTGTGCAGAAATTAAGTCGAAAGATCGAAGCCTCGTAACCGTTCGGGGTGAGCTTGTGAAAGCCGATCTTGTTAAAAAATCGGCGTTGACTACAGTGGAGAGTGTTCTCGCCGGGGCGAAGCTCGGCAAAGGACCCGAGATTGAGGCAGTGGAAAGTGTTGTCTATGAAATGATTCATTCAGTCGAGAGAAATAAGGATGCCCTCATAAGCATAGGGAGGATCAAGAAGGTCCATGAATATACATCGATGCATTCTGTAAGTGTGGGTATTCTCATGGTTGCCTTTGGAATGCATCTTGGTTTTGATTTAGCGCAGGTACGGCAGCTCGGCATAGGCGGCCTTCTTCATGACATCGGGAAAGCGACGGTACCGGAAGCGCTCATTAAAAAGCCCGGTTATTTGTCTGAAGAAGAACGCAAGACAATTCAGGCACACGTTGATTATGGCCGGAAGATCCTTGAAAACTCGCCCCACCTTGGTGAAATATCATTTGCTGTGACTGACCATCATCATGAAAGGCTTGATGGAACAGGATATCCGAATCATATCAGGGGCGATGATATCAGTATCTTCGGGCAGATGTCTGCAATCGTTGATGTGTATGATGCGATGACATCAGACCGGTCGTATAAAAAAAGAAGGCATCCCACAGAAGTATTGAGGATGCTGCACGAATCGGAGAATATTTATAAGAGAGAATTGGTAGAGCGCTTTATCAGTTGTATAGGTATTTATCCCGCCGGCACACTTGTTCGACTTGAGAGCGGGTACATGGGGGTCGTACTCGGGCAGGGGGAAAGAAGCCTGCTGCACCCGAGGGTCAGGGTCATGTATAATTTAAAAAAACAATGTGTTACGACTCCCCGTACCGTTGATTTATCCAGGCCATCAAAAAAATGGGGTGATGACAGGGTTGTCGGATATGAATCCCCCGACAAATGGCAGATAACCCCCCATGTCTATTTATAAAAAAGAGAGTGCTTTGTAGCCCTGACAAATTCCGCATCCGGGAAACAGTCGAGGTGCTCCTTCCTCCCGAAATACCGGAATATACCCTGTAGTTTTATACTCAATTTATAAAGATTTTACTCTATAATTCCGATAGGTAAAGTGAATATGATTAAAAAAATCAAAGTAGAGCAGCTGGAGACGGGTATGTATATTCACGATCTTGATTGTGGATGGATGCAGCACCCCTTTCTTTCAAACAGTCTGAAAGTGAAAAACGACAAAATTGTCGAAAAAATTGTCAATTACGGGATTCGGGACCTTTACATTGACACGGAGAAAGGGCTTGATGTCGAGGATGCCCGCACAGTTGATGAAGTCAACCGGGAAATTCAGTCAGAGATTAACAAAATCGCTGATCGGCAGCCCCCTTCTGAGATACGTGTCCCCATTGAGAAGGAAATAGTCAAGGCGAAAGAAATCAGAAAAGAGGCAAAGAAAACCGTTCATGATTTAATGGACGAGGTCCGGTTCGGCAAGAAGATTAATACAGAAAATGTGGAAAATGTTGTTGATAAGATGGTTGATTCAATTTTCAGAAACGAGGATGCACTCATCAGCCTCGGGAGGATCAAGCATACAGATGAATATACATATATGCATTCCATGAGTGTCTGTGTGCTCATGATTTCATTCGGTAAACAACTGGGTTTTGATGCAAAGCAGTTGCGGGAAGCAGGCATCGGAGCCATGCTGCATGATATAGGCAAGATGAAGGTGCCTCAGGAGATCCTGAACTGCACGGGGGGGCTGAATGATCAGCAGTATGAAATCATGAAGAAACATGTGGAATACGCCCGTGACCTTCTTGATGAAACCGCGGGCATCAGTGAATTATCGAAAACCGTAGCGTGCCAGCATCATGAGCGGATCGACGGGAGGGGATACCCGAAGGGCCTTAAGGGCGATGAAATCAGCATGTACGGTCAGATTGCTGCGATTGCCGACGTATATGATGCCATGACATCCCAACGGTGCTATCAGAGAAAATATGAGCCCACAGAGGTCCTGAGGAAACTGTACGAGTGGGACAGTTTTTATAACAAAGACCTGGTGGAGAAATTTGTCCGATGCATAGGCATTTATCCTGTGGGTACTCTGGTGAGGCTCGAAAGCGGTCTTCTGGGCGTCGTCCTTGATCATGGGAGCAATAATCTTCTGAGGCCCCATGTAAGGATTATCTACGACGCGAAAAGATCAAAATATATCAGCACAAGCTACGACCTCGATCTTGCAGAGAAGGGGAGTGAGAAAGTAGACAATTATGAAGTTCCTGAAAAATGGGGGATAAAGCCCGAGCTGTATTTGTAAATCCCCAGTTGATTGCTTTCTGTGTAGGGGCGAACGGCCGTTCGCCCCTACTTTATTCCATCTCTTTCGTTTCCCTTCCATAGGGGCTCAGTTCACGCAATTCACGAATGATCGGCGGCATTTTTTCGAGGACAAAATCAATCTCATCTTTCGTCGTATATCTGCTGAGAGAAAATCTGACCGACCCGTGAATTGCCGTATAGGGGACCCCCATGGAACGCAATACGTGGGATGGCTCGAGAGAGCCTGACGTGCAGGCCGATCCGGAGGATGCACAGATGTTGTATTCATTCAGCCTCAGTAAAATTGCCTCACCCTCCACATATTCAAAACTGATGTTGAGAGTGTTGGGTATTCTGTTGATCGGGTCGCCGTTTACAATTGCTCCGGGGCAGGCATCGATCAATTCCTGCTGAAGTCTGTCTCGCAATGATTTCATCAGGCCATCACCTGACTGAACATGCTCCTTTGCGAGTTCGGCTGCCTTGCCGAAGCCAATGATCGATGCGACGTTTTCTGTTCCGCCGCGCCTGCCCCTTTCCTGATGCCCTCCAATAATATAAGGGGAGAACCGGGCACCTCGTTTTACATACAGTGCGGCAACACCCTTGGCAGCGTGCATTTTGTGTCCTGAGAGGGTCATCATATCACAGTAGAGCTTCTTTACATCAACAGGGATTTTCCCTGCCGTCTGCACTGCATCGGTATGAAAGGGCACTCCTCTTGAGCGGGTGATTCCTGCAATTTCTTCCATGGGAAAGATGACACCGCTTTCGTTATTCGCGTACATGATGGAGACCACAGCCGTGTCGTCATCAACAGCCTCCATGAGCTCGTCAGTATTTAAACGGCCGAGTTTATCCACCGAAAGGTAGGTGACCCTGTATCCGCGTCTTCCCACGGCCTTGCAGAAATTCAGGACAGCCGGGTGCTCAACCCGAGTGGTGATAATGTGCCTCTTCCCCGGCATTGAGAGGAGGGCGCTCATTAATGCCGTGTTATCGCTTTCTGTACCGCAGCTGGTAAAAATTATTTCCTCGGGTTCAGCATTTACAAGAGCGGCAATCTGCTCCCGGGCGATTTCAATTCTCCTGTGGACCTGACCACCGAAAGTGTGCATACTTGAGGGGTTACCGTACAGGTCGCTCAAAAAAGGAAGCATTGCATCCCGCGCTTCATCGGCAATCCTTGTTGTTGCATTGTTATCGAGATAAACGACGTTCATTCTATCTCCACAGTTAAATTTTCGTTGATAAGCTCTCTTAATTTCTTTTCAATTTTATTGAGTGTAATTTCAGCCATGAGGCATCCGGTGCATGCGCCTCTCAATGAAAGTATTACCCTGCTGCCGTCCACATCAATGAGCTCTACATCTCCGCCATCTGCCTGGAGAAGCGGCCTGATTTCCTTCTCCATGACCTCCTGTATCATGGCGATCTTCTGAATGTTTGTCAGCTTTCTTTTTGGGGCCGGCCTATTTTCAACAACCTCTTCAGTCCGGAGATCCCTGAGAATATTTTCGATATCAGTGATACAGCTGCCGCATCCTCCCCCCGCTTTGGTGAAGTTAATAACATCATCGATGGTAGCAAGGTTGTTTTCCTGTATCTGGCGCTTTATTTTCTGATCAGTAATGCCGAAACACTGGCAGACAATTTCCCCTTTATCCGCTTTGGGAGGTTTTTCTCCCCTGTAGTTCGAAACCGCTGCTTCAAGGGCTTCACGTCCCATGACAGAACAGTGCATTTTTTCCCGCGGCAGTCCTCCCAGAAATTCTGCTATGTCGTTATTTGTCACCTTTAATGCTTCATCAAGTGTTTTGCCCTTTATTAATTCAGTCAGAGCGGTGGATGAGGCGATTGCACTTGCGCAGCCAAAGGTCTGAAATCTGGCATCGGTGATCCTGTCCGATTCCCGGTCAATTCGTAATGTCAGCTTTAGTGCGTCACCGCATACAATGCTGCCAACCTCTCCGACAGCATCGGGGGTCTTGATTTCCCCCACATTTTTCGGATGGAGAAAAAGTTCTCTGACTTTGTCGGTATATTCCCACATAATTCTTATTTAACACAGACTTATGCTCTTGTCAAGAAGCGAAAAAATGTGATATCCTAAAAGACAAATAAAGTCCCTGAGTTCTGCTATTGTTGTTATGAACCTGCAAGTACCTCTAAGAATGAAGCAGCATACCCGCCGGTCAGGGTGTTGAATTCAGGTAAAAAGGAGAAATACATGCCTATTTATGAGTATAAATGCACAGGATGTAATGAACATTTTGAAGTGATGCAGAAAATTTCCGATGACCCGCTTATAGAGTGCACGTCATGCGGCGGTGAGCTGAAAAAGCTTATAACCAACACCTCTTTTGTTCTGAAAGGGGGAGGGTGGTATGTCACAGATTACCCTTCCTCGGACAGAAAGAAAGCAATGGACAACAAGAAGACAGCAGCCTCCGGAAAAGACTCGAAGTCCGAGAAGAAATCGGACAAGAATAAAAAAGCAGTGAACAAATAGTGGACACAACCCCGAAGGACCCGGCCGGTTTCATCCCCCATGTGCACATACCCTATGATTCCTATGACAAGTATCTTCCCTTTTTCAGGCAGGAAAAATTGAATCTCGAGATCTATTTTGGGTCCAGGAGCTTCAACAGACTGAAAAAATCAGACCTCATAAATCTGAAAGACAAGCTGGACTTCAATCCGCGGCTTTCTATCCATGCCCCGTTTATGGACCTGTCGCCCGGAGCTGTAGACGCGAAGGTAAGGGATGTCACCACGAAGAGGTTTTTCGAAACCCTTGATGTCGCTGAAATTCTCATGCCCTCAGTAATTGTTTTCCACTCAGGGTATGACAAATGGAAATATAATAATAATGTCAGTGTCTGGCTTGAAGGAAGCCTCAAGACATGGAAGCCGGTCAATGACAGGGCTTCAGACATGGGAGTGGCCATAGCGATTGAAAACATATTTGAAGACGAGCCGCGGCACCTTAAACTTTTGGTTGAAGAAATGGCCTCCGCTAATTTCGGACTCTGTTTCGATACTGGACACTTTAATCTTTTTTCAAAGCTGACCCTGACCGAGTGGCTCAAAATTATCAAGCCCTATATTAAAGAGCTTCATCTTCATGACAACTCTGGGCAGGGGGATGAACACCTTCCAATAGGAGACGGGAACTTTGACTTTGCAACTCTTTTTCGGGAAGTTAAGGAGGTAGACTGTGTCTATACATTAGAGGCGCACAGTGTGGAGAATGCGAAAAAGAGTGTTGATCGGTTAAAGCAATTTATAGAATAAAAAACAGGCCAGGGGCGAGAGGCAAGAGGCTATGGAAACTGCAACCTCTAGCCTATTGCCTCTCGCCCATTGCCGTGCCTCATAGCCTTTCCCTGTTATTCCTCATGGAAAATCCCCTCAGTTCAGGCATCCCTTCTCCCTTATACTGTATCATGACGCTGTGGGATTCGCCCATTCCTCCGGGCATGATGAGCCCCTTGATTTTTGATACTTCAGAGAGATAGTCGGGGGCGTCGGCATAGAGCTCCGTGATAACTTCATCTATTCCGGATGAGATCATGTATGTTCCCTGGGGGCAGTATCCTGCAGTTCGCAGTCCCTGCTCTTCTCCCCATCTCATGACAGACGAAAAATTCACGTGTGCCGTGATGTCCTGTTCTCCGATATACGTGTACGGGTTTTCATTGAACATATGTTGGTGGTAACAGAGGAGGGTCCCCTTTGTCCTGTCTTCGTCGTAGTATTCCTTTGCAGAATGGCCATAGTCAATGGTAAGGACAAACCCATGCTGCAGGACTGCACTGATCATTGCCAGCCAGCTTTTTATTTTCATATTTATCTCCGTCCTGTATCCGGCCATGAGACTGATAGAGAACTGTTCGACGTACTTAGAAATATCGCTCGACTGAACAGGCATGTGTTCTTCCGTAAACGCGGTGCCGTCATGATTAACATATAGTTCCCCCAGCTCATTCCTCATTTCAATGAGGTGGACAGGGAATGCATCGAGAAGCTCGTTCGAAAGGATGCATCCACTCATTCCTTCCTCGCACTCATTGAGAGATGCTTTCCACTGTATACTTTTTGAATGTTCGCCGAGGATTTCTGCCTGACTTACTTTGAAATGCCGGTATGGTTCAATGATTACATAACTCAGTGACTCCAGAAAATCATTTTTATCCTGCACCGGGGAGGGGCCCTCAGGGGATTTGCATAGGAAGTCAAAAATATCTTTACACAAATAGCCAAGCCCTGCACCGATTTCCACTGTATGAAAAACGGGAGGCCGCCCCATAATTTCCCACATTTCCATCAACTGCTTCGCTATCATTGCGCCGAATATTGGGTGGAGGTGGGGGCTTGTATAAAAATCACCCTTCTTGCCGATTGTTCTTGCAGGAGATGAGTAGTACCCGAGATCAGGGTAATAAAGGGCCATCTCCATAAACTGGTCAAAAGGGATCGGGCCTTTTTGCTTGATTCGGTCGATGATAATCTGTTCGAGGGGATTCATAATTTAGTATACAGGATTTGGCATTCAGTGCTCAGCGGATGGGGTCAAACCTTCATTATTTAATTTTCAAGATTAATATTATTCTTAA
>CALZGI010000343.1 GCA_945786855.1 Thermodesulfovibrionia bacterium
ATATTTCAATGGCACATCCATGGCTGCACCCCATGTGTCCGGTATTGCAGGCCTCATAAAGGCATCGGTTCCCAGGCTTTCAAATGAAGATATAATAGATGCCATATTGAACAGTGTGGACATAAACTGTTTATATGACAAAAAGGTGGCCACTCTGGGAAGAGTAAATGCCTATAAGGCATTGCTGCTTGCTCAGGGAGATCGTGACGGATTAACTGCAGGAGAATCTGTATGCAGAGTTGTCCCGAAAAGGTTCAGGAAACAAAGTGGAGAAAGCAAGGGGAGCAAAGGCGGAAGGTGTTTCGTCGCTACTGCCGCATACGGGAGCATTATGCACCCCTATGTAAAAGCCCTGCGCACATTCAGAGACAAACATCTTTTGACAAATTCAATGGGTAGGGCATTTGTCAACCTTTACTATAAATATTCCCCTCCTCTTGCGGACATTATCAGGGACAGCGAAACACTAAGATTTTCGAGCAGGGCACTGCTCAGTCCGCTCGTCCTGGCAGTGGTCTTCCCTGCTGAATCACTGGGGCTCCTTTTTGTATTTCTCGGTGTGTCCGTAGTTGTTTTCAGAAAAAGAGGGAAACAGAAAAAACGGATCTAGGCTGCTGTCATAGATTCTACATAAATTCCATCCCCCTGAGAAGCAAAACACTTTTCATCTACAGGATAGTCATATTTTCATCGGCAAAGATCTCTGCTCTTTCTGCAGAAGTTTCGAGGAATTCATTGAAGTCCCTCGATGATATTGCTTATATTAGAGAGAGTGAAAACACTAAATGATTATGACATATTAGTTATCGGTGCAGGACATGCAGGCTGTGAAGCCGCTCTCGCAGCGGCCAGAATGGGGTTCAGCACAGCCATTTACACCATGAATCTTGACACTATAGGCCAGATGTCATGCAACCCTGCAATCGGGGGGCTCGCGAAAAGCCACCTTGTAAAAGAGATAGACGCCCTTGGCGGTGAGATGGCAAAAGTGACCGACCGTGCAGGAATCCAGTTTAAAATCCTGAATAAAAGCAAGGGGCCTGCTGTCTGGGCAACCCGGGTACAGGCTGACCGTGCACTCTACAGAAAGCACATGAGACACGCCCTTGAAAAACAGTCAGGCCTTGATATCAAACAGGAACAGGTTGAAGAAATTCTGATTGAAAAAAACAGTATCCTCGGGCTCAGAACTCAGGAATGCTCATACCACGCGAAAGCCGTTATAATAGCCACAGGAACATTTCTGAACGGGTTAATTCATGTGGGTCCGGAACACTATCCTGCAGGCAGGGCAGATGAACCGCCTTCAATTGATTTACCGAAAAGCCTGCGGGATATAGGATTTCATGTAGGCCGGCTCAAGACAGGAACACCGCCGAGACTGAATAAACAAAGTATTGATTTTTCCGTGATGGAGATCCAGGATGGTGACATCCCCCCTCCTCCCATGTCTCTGTTTACCGAGAAAATAGAGAATCCGCAGCTCCCCTGTTTCGTGACGTACACAAATGGGAACACCCACAAAATCATTATGGACAATCTTAAGCATTCACCCCTCTATAGCGGAGTCATTACGGGAGTTGGCCCCAGATACTGCCCGTCCATAGAGGATAAAGTCGTTAAGTTCAGTGATAAACCAAGACATCAGATATTCCTCGAGCCCGAAGGCCTGGATTGTGACGAATACTACACGAACGGAATTTCGACCAGCCTGCCCCGTGAAGTTCAGTCAAAAATAATTGCGAGCATAAAAGGGCTTGAAAATGCAGAAATCAACAAGTTCGGTTATGCCATAGAGTATGACTTTGTTTTTCCGACCCAGCTGAGACCTACACTGGAAACCAAGTTCATTCAAGGACTCTATCTTGCAGGGCAGATCAACGGCACTTCCGGATATGAAGAGGCTGCTGCACAGGGGCTTGTTGCCGGTATAAACGCTGCTCTGAAAATTAAAAAGGAAACTCCTTTTGTACTGAAAAGGCACGAAGCATACATCGGTGTATTAATTGATGATCTGGTAACGAAAGGGACAGAGGAACCTTACCGAATGTTCACATCAAGGGCGGAATACCGCCTTCTTCTCAGGCAGGATAATGCTGATCTAAGACTCATGGAAAAGGGATATCAACTCGGCCTGATTAATAAAAAGCAGTTTCATGATTTGACATACAAAAAGGAAGCAATTGAGAGGGAGTTGAAACGGCTCAGGTCAACACGTGTTAAACCGGAGGATTTCAACCCGGTACTGAGCAGGCGCGACAGCTCGCCAATAAAGGAACATACTTCTCTTTCCCAGCTTCTCAAGAGACCGGAGATTACCTACAGAGACATTGCAGAAGTGGCACCCACTGATAACGGGATTTCACAGGACGTAATAAATCAGGTTGAAATCCAGACAAAATACAGGGGCTATGTAAAACGGCAGGCCCAACTGGCAGAAAAATTCAAAAAAATTGAAGAAAAAACCATCCCTGAAGGATTTGAATACAGAGGAATTAATGGCCTTTCAAGGGAAATTATTGAAAAATTTGAGACGGTCAGGCCTCTGAACCTCGGTCAGGCCGGACGGATCCCCGGTGTAACACCAGCAGCAATTTCTCTTCTCATGGTAGCAGTGGGCAAAGAACGCAGGACACAGGAAGCAGAAAACAGCAATTCATAAAGCTGATCCCCCGGTACTATTTCATTTATCTTCTGGCATGAAAAATAAATAAAAAAGGCCGGTAATCCCTCCAGGTTAGCCTTTTGAGAATGCCGGTCTCATGAATGATTAATGTTTTTTGTACTTTAAGGGATGATGCTCGTGAGTCTTCTCAAGTCTGTCTTTGAAATCCCATTTGTATTTCGGATCAACCTTTTCTATAAAAGGGCTGTCTCCCCCATGACATGCCATACAGCCGGCCTCATCCTTTGATGGAATGACTAAGCCGATTGCCTTCAGTTCATCGGATGTGTAGCGCGGGAATTGCTGGACGAATCTTCAGAGTTTCAGAAACTTCTGGACGATCTTCAGGGGGAACAGTCAGGATCCCGCATGGACTGAACTTGACAGATGATCGATTTTGTAACACCTGTTTAACATCAGAATACTCCATTTTTACTCCTTTTCGGGGCTATTAATGTCCGGCACAATGAATTAAAATTCATATAGAAGCCATGTAATACGGCCATTCATTTAAGAAAGGAGCCAATTGACATTCAGGCACTTATCTGATAAGTACATGTTAGAGACACAGGTCAATATCCATAGAAGAGGAAACAATAATAACCTATATAATACTTTCATAAGGAGGCAGTAATGAAGAAAACACTATTTTTTTCTCTGATCATATTGTTGAGTATCTTTTGCGTTGGCATACAGGCAGGCGAGGCAATTCAGGTAACGGGGCCGGACAATGCGGACAAAATAAGCATTCATTCCGAAAGAGAAGGCCAGGTGGTGGTGTCAGTGCTTGATGCAGAAGCGAACCCGCTTATGGATCTGAAAGAGACCGATTTCGCTGTAATGACAGGCGAAAAGAAAGGTAAAATCATCTCCGTTTCAACTCTCGAAGTCACTAAAGAAGTTCCGATGAATTATGTGCTTGTCATTGATAATTCAACCTCGATGAAGCATCGCAATGCAGTGAAGCCCCTGCTTGAAGGGCTGGATAAATTTATTAACATTGTCAGGCCCATTGATAATGTTAATGCCGTTGTTTTTGACTCTGATGAAACCATCAATCTCAAAAGCAAGGATTTACATGTCAGGACCTTTCAATCAAGCAACAGGGAAGAGCTTCGATCCTTTTTCAATGAGAGCTTCACAGACAGGCTTACGGGCCGGACATATCTGTACGACAGCATGTTAGTAGGGCTGGACATCACCCGCAAGATGCCTGCGGACAGCAATAAATACTTCCTCGTCCTGACAGACGGTGAAGACATTAACAGCAAAGTCGGAATGTCCGATGTAGAAGAGATGGCACAGGGGATTCCCAATTTTACAGCCTACGCAGTGGATTTCAAAGAAAAGGAATCAAAAGATTTCTTTCTGAACAACTTTGCAAAAGCGAATGACGGCAAATTGTGGAAGGCCGGTTCAGAGGCAGATCTCTTAGAGATTCTTCAGGCCTTTTCTGACACCCTGCTTCACCAGTACATCATCAGCTACCGTTTCCTCAATCCGCCGCAGGGTACACTCGCCTTCGATCCCGATACAATTACCATCGAAGAAGTAACGACCATCGACTCTTCGCCCCTGCTGAATTATGTCTTTTTCGGGGCAGGACAAAGCGACCTTCCCAATCAGTATGTCCTCTTTTCAAACAAGTCCCAGGCACAGGACTTTTCAGAGGAAAGGCTGACAAGCTCCATGGAGAAGTACCGCAACATCCTGAACATAATCGGCAAGCGACTCACCGACAACCCTGATGCCAGCATAACAATTACAGGATGCAATTCCAACAGGGGCCTTGAAAAAGGCAATATCGAGCTCTCAAAAAACAGGTCAGCATCAGTACAGACCTATTTACAGCGGACCTGGGGAATTGACCCTTCAAGAATGGAGGTCAAGGCGCAGAACCTCCCGAAGGCAGCAAGCTCAAGCACCTCTGCTGAGGGAATTGCAGAAAACCAGCGCGCAGAGATTTACTCCGATAACCCTGCCATTCTCGACATAATCAAAAGCACCTATGTCCAGGAAATGGCCGACCTGAAATCCCTCCGTATACTCCCGCAGATTCAGGCAGAGGCCGGCATTGCCGACTGGAAAGTGGAATTAAGGGGAGAAGATGAAACGGTCATCGAATCAGCTGCCGGATCGGGAGATATGACATCTGCCGTTACCTTTAACCTGGTACCTGCAGGACTGAGTAAAATAGCATCCTTTAAAACCCTCACGGCCGGTATTGAAGTCACTGACAAAGAGGGGGAAGCATTCAGAAATGCAGCGGCAGCCACGACCAGTGTAAAGGTTATCCGGAAAGAAGAAATGATGGCCGAGAAGAAGGGATATCATGTGCTTGAACAATACGCCCTCATCCTCTTCGAGTACGACAGCGCTGAGATAAGAGAGCACAATAAGCTCATCGTTGACCGGATTGTTGCCAGGATGAAGAAACTGCCGTCAGCGGAGGTTAAGATAGTCGGTCATACAGACACTATCGGCGCGGAAAAGTACAACATGAATCTCTCAAAGCGGCGTGCAAAGGCAGTGTACGATCAGCTAGTCGCAGCGGGTATGGCATCACATAAAAATCTGACCTATACCGGCGTCGGTCCTCACAGCCCTCTCTATGATAATGCTGATCCTGAAGG
>CALZGI010000344.1 GCA_945786855.1 Thermodesulfovibrionia bacterium
CTTTATTCAGCGGTTCGAATCCGCTCGTCGCCTCCATATCCCTATTGATAACCGCTATCAATCTTCGATTTTTTCAATATCATCGATATTCGCACTTTTGCACTTAACTCATTGAATCTGAAAGATAAGAATTATTGCTGACAATTCCCTATAACAATCAAGCAAGACTCTATCAAACATGAGATCGTGCTACTAAAATTTTGTATTTTCTTCTTAACAAAAATATGAATTTATGCTAATATTACTTACTTTTCTTGATAACTCAGTCTTGTTTGAACAAACTCAGCAGTACCCATTTAATAAATTACTAGCTAATTATTCCTGCTGACTCTGCAAAAGAGATACGTCTATCGGTTCATAACTATAGGGGGGGACCATGAAAACCAAAACAATATTTACCACTATACTGGCCATCATCTTATGCCTTGCGGGCTCTGAGGGATTAGAAGCCAAAAAGAAAAAGGACAGATGTGATCTCATAGTAAGATCATTGTCTGCCCCATCCAGAGCTGACTCAGGTTCAAAAATACGAATACTCTCTAGAGTAAAGAACAAAGGCAGGAGTAAGGCAAAAAAGTCTTACACAAAGTTTTATCTATCGGAGAACGGTAAACTTGATTCATCGGACCTCTATCTTGGTAAAGTGAAAGTACCGGCTCTCAAAAAGAAAAAGACATCAAAAAAGTATAAAAAATACGTCACCATTCCAGAGTGGGTACCATCAGGAAAATATTTCCTTATAGCAAAGGCAGACGGCACAAAAAAGAACAAGGAAAAATCGGAAAAGAACAATTATAAGCGGCGGAGTATAAGAATCAGCCAGACAAATCCCTATTTAGGTGAAAAAACTGCAGAAGGAACATATACGTATAATTCAGAAGACGGGACTCTGAACTTTAACATAACATCCTCAGATTTCAGAGAATGCGGGCCAGAAGCAGGCCCTGATGAATTTATTGTGTCATCTGTAACATCAACCACAATGATCTGGGATGATCCGGAGGATGATGATTCAATGAGCTGGACAAGGGATAGCGGCAGCGACGGAGTTATTGTTGATACCTGGCAAATGAGCGAAGGTGGCAATTTATACACATTGACTATAAGAACAGATGGATCGCTTACTGTCCTTGGTGATATTGTCAATTGCGGCCCGTCCGAACCCGCCGCTACTTCATATTCAATAGATGACCTGGCAGGCACATGGGAGGGCAATAGTTTAGCCTCTGGCCCCGGCGCACCTTGGTGGCATAGAACCACTATGACAGTCAACGCTGATGGGACATTTACTGTCACAGCCATTGACAGCGATGGTTCAACTGGTAACGGAAGCGGTACCTTATTGATTTCATCAGGCGGTGCAGTGACTATGAAAGGTGATCCCGATAGTATAAAAGGCAGCATGGATTCAGGTAAAACCGTCATGGTATGGACAGGCATATGGGATAGTGGATCTGTTGGAACGACCGAAATTATGGTTTTTACTAAAAAATCTGCTTCATATTCAATAGCTGACTTAGCAGGCACATGGGAGGCTAATAGCATAGCTTCTGGTCCTGGTGCGCCTTGGTGGCTACGGGGGCCTTTAACAATTAACTCAGATGGTTCATTTTTATTTTCAGAGACATATAGTGATGGTACTGCGGGTACTTCATCTGGCACCATCAGTATTGCTACCGATGGCATCATTACCACACAAGCTGCTGGTCCTGATTTTAGAGCTGTTATGGATTCAGGTAAAACTGTCATTGTTGGCACATCCACATGGTCAAATGTTTATCCAGGCACGACTCAAATTGTAGTTTGGACAAAAAAAGCTGCTTCATATTCAATAGCTGACTTGGTAGGTACATGGGAGAGCAATAGTTTAGCCTCCGGCCCCGGCGCACCTTGGTGGGAAAGAAGCACTATGACAGTCAACGCTGATGGGACATTTACTGCCACAGCCATTGACAGTGATGGCTCACCTGCAAATATTAGCGGTACCTTGTCAATTTCATCAGGAGGTATATTGACTATACAAGGTAATCCCGATGGTATACAGGGGAGTATGGATTCAGGCAAAACAGTCATGGCGTGGACAGGCACATGGGATAGTGGATCTGTTGGAACGACCGAGATTAAAGTGTTTACTAAAAGAATTGAATAGTGCCTAATTAAAAAGCAGATGACCAGTCGTTGGAGATTGAACGAGTACCACAAGGAACTTTTTCAGCTTGCAGTGTTTTGAGATATGCAAATTAGCTTGAGACATGCTTATTTGCTTCAGTGGTACTCGCCACTCACCTCTGCGTTAAAATCACTTTCTGCCTGTTATCATCAATATCAATCGCATTGCAGGTTATTTAGAATCAGATGTTCTAAAAAATCTGAAACCTTCATCAATTCTGAAGAGAATTAGATAAAGTGTGCAGTTCTGAATAGAACAACATCTAAGGATAAACGGTTCAAATCATCAGCAAAAATCTGCTGGTTCAGCTGAACGGGAAACCTGAAAATTATGAAACCTTGAATTGCCGGATGTTTTCATTCAGTTTCTCCAGAGAGCCTTCGAAATCACCCTTCTCCAGTCCTCCGGGATGTGCCGCTGCAGATTCGAGTGCATCTGCCGATATTTTGATGTTTTCAATTTTTTTGCTTAAGCTTTCCATGCAGTAATTTATTGATTCCGCCAGTTCACCCAGGTCATCCCCTTTTCGTAATTTGAGCCGTACCGTAAAATCGCCTTCTGCCACTCGTTCAATTAACTCTTTTTCGAGGCGAAAAAGGGGCCCTGCTATTTTGATCGGAAGAAACAGAGCTATAGCTGCGGAAATGATCAGACAGAAAAGGAATGCCACAAGTACTGAAGGCAGGAGAAGGTCCAGGAAATTATTTGCCTGCATATGAAATTGCCGGTAACTCTCGCCTATCACCCTGTTGCTGTAAAAATAAAACAGGACAGCCATCAGTCCCACACCGCTCAGGATAATACCGAAGACCTTGATGAACAGACGAACCTGCAACTGTTTTTTTATCGAAAAGTTTATGATCTTTCTTTTTTGCTCGCCGTCCACGAAATTCCTCCTTGCCGGCCAATTAATCCATTGAGGGCCTGTTTACATGCTGTATTTTTGCAGGTGACATCTCATGCATAAGTTCTTTTTGAAATCAAACCTGCTGTAGTACAGATTTTCACCGCCATGGGGTTTATGGCAGGTTACGCACGTTATTATTCCGTTTTCTATTGTAGGCAGGCCATCGGGAGATTTAATCTTGGAGCTGACCGCTTTTACCCCTACCGGATGGGATGCACCATGAACATGGCATTTGTAGCAGACATCTATACTCGTATATTGTGCAGGCAATAAGCCGTAGCCGTGTTTATCACCTATTTCTTTGATCCTGACAGAAATTTCAGAGAGCTTGTTCGCTGTAACTTTTAAATATATATCTTTACTGTCCTCCGTTCTGACAATGTTGATCCTTTCAATCGCCGGCATTATCGTGTCATTCTCTCCTGTCGCCTCGAATCCCGAATGCTCCACCGAAGTATTGAACGTATATTGTTCAGAGGTAACAGTGTTACCGTGAACATCCCTTGAAACAGCCCTGAAGTAATATGTGCTGTCATGTTTTAATTCATCAAGTACTACTATATGGTGCTTTGTATAAAGGTCTTTTAATTTTGCGGTGCTTTCCCGGTCCCCTTCCAATCCATACTCAATCTCTGAGGAGGCAAATACATCTGTGTCCCAGGAGATTGTTGCCCTGACAAAACTCCGCTTTTCTATGCTGTCTACGTGCACGCCGGAGAGGCTGTTTAATGTATATGATGACCCCTGCTCGGTCTGGTCAAGCAAATCTTTCTGAAAAATAAACATCCAGTTCGGGGAACTGTTCCTGCCTTCACTGTCCCTGACAGCGACTTCAACCTCGTATCCCCGGTCTTCAGTGAGTTGATCAAGATGGATGAGCCACTCCCAGTGCAGGGCAGGCAGGGTCAGATAGGTGAGTACATTATCTTTTTCATCGGGCTTGATATGGCACAGGGAACACTGGTCTTTGACAACACTGTGCTGATATCTGTATGAAATGGTTTTCATATAGACATCCTGATGACATTCCATACAGGATGCTGACGTTCCATCACTGCCCCATGTGCCTTCGACGGGCAGCGCAGTTAAAATACATACCAGCAGAGCAGTCAGAATCGGTAATCGGTTCATTGATGCAATCCCTTATCCCGGGGGCTTTCCCCGTTACCGACATATGTGCAGCTACCCGGGCAGCGGACATAGTGTGTGGTGTACTTCTGACGGGATAGGACGGGCAGTTTGTTCTGTATCTGACAGGTACAACTTTTCATAGTATTGAGAATAAATAATGCTCAACGTTCAGCCTGTAATAAAATGTTGATCTGTTATTCATCTGTATTGTGAGTTGGCCGTGCCTCCCCAACTCATTAAATTCCCTGACGCTCAAGTTTATTTGGCGTTGAACCGTTTCAATTATTATCTCGGTAAACCTGGGAAAATACTTTAGAGGGAAAGATTATTCGAAAAAGGAGAATCTAAAGGGAAAATGCAATTAAATTAAGGTATTAGCATTTTCTGCTAACGTGGTAATGCCCACCGGTCCAGTCATGGACCGGTAATATTTATTTATGATGATTATACTAGAAACATCAGGCTGTCGAAACTGATACATGTTTAATATTATCTGGTACTAAACTAAACTGTATGTTGCAGTTCATAACACCAAACAGGCTGTTTCTTTCTCTTCTTGCAGCGATCGTACTGCTTCTCTGTGTGTCCCCGCTCATGGGTTATTCTTCAGGGACGAAAGTGCCCCTGGAGGCTGATGTAGTGCAGGAGGCCCCGACGGTCCAGGATGAAAGAAAATTTCACGATGCCCTTGCCATGGTGAATTCTGCCCGTAAAAAGGAAGCCGGGGATCTTTTACTCCACATTGTAAATAATGACCTGCCCGATAAAAACAAAGCACTTTTTCTCCTTGGCTTGATGAACAACAAAGAAGGTAATGTTGAAAAAGCAGGGGCCTATTTAAGGGAAGCTGTTTCTGCCTATCCGTTAATGCGGGATTATGCACTTAAGGTGCTGACTGATATGTATATTAAGTCCGGTGATCATGAGAAAGTTGCTGAAACTTCAGTACAGATCGAAAATAAACTCCTGATCCCCTATGCCATGCGATCTCAAGCTGATGCCCTTCTGGCCATGGAAAGAAAAGAAGAAGCAAAAGCGGTGCTGCTGCATTATATTGAAGATAATCGAAGGGACTGGAAATACAGATTCAGGCTTGCAAAGACTCTGAAAGAAATAGGGGAAGAGGAGAAAGCTGTTCAGCACTTCAAGCATATTTATCTGAACGCCGAGCCCCTTTCAGAAAAGTCATTTTACGAACTGAAACAGTTAAAAGCTGCCAATCTATCGAGAGAGGAACTTCGACAGAGGGCGGGCAGTTTATATAAGAGGAATAGTTACCGGCTGGCTGAAAAAATATATGGTGAATTGCTGAATGGTTCCGCTGGTGATGAAAGAGAGGATATTATTTATCACAAGGGGATGAGCCAGTTCAGGCAGAAGCGGTACAGAGATTCTGCACAGACCTTTGATTTAGTCGATTCACCGAGGACGCTGTACTGGAAGGCACGGTCCCATTACAGGAGAAGTGAAAAAAAACAATTCGACGAGACCAGGAGTGAGTTTGAAAAGATATACCCCGGCCATGACCGTCTCGGGCTTTTATATCTTATGGATGGAGATGAATTCAGAAGACAGCGGCTGTTTGCTGATGCGGAAGCAAACTACAAGAAAGCCCTGGAGTCTTTTTCCCAGCATGAAGAATCGGCGCTCTGGGGACTTGCATGGCTTAACTATACATCTGGAAAGTATGCAGATGCTGCCCGTTACCTTTCAGAACTTTCATCTTACAGAAACAGTAAGAAATACTATAAATATCTGTTCTGGGAGGCAAAGGCCCGGGAGAAAGTGGCAGAACAGTGCAATGAATTGGCAGTGGACCCGAAATCCGGGAATGAGACGAACGAGTGTGCGCAGTTAGGTATCCGCCCTTTTGACGGACTTCCTTCAAATGAGAGCTATTACGGTTATCTTATCAGGCTTCACTCCACATCCTATGACCAGCCGGCACAGATCGAGTTCTCAGAACCTTCAAAGCCCTACGGTCTGGACTATGACAGGATCGAAGCACTCCTCATGTTCGGTCTGAGGGAGGAGGCGCTTGCAGAAATAGAGAAATCTTTAAAGAGTGTGGAGACCCCTGGAGAATTCATGTATCTCGGGTATTTGGCGATACAGCTGGGAGAGTACAGAAAGGTAATTGCCTACGCTGAACCGAGAAACGAAAGAGAGCTGCTTCCCTATTCCTATCCACATGGATTCTGGGATGATATACAGCGTGCTGCCAGGGCCAGGGACATGGATGCCTATCTTGTAGCCGCAATAATCAGGGAGGAGAGCCGTTTTAACCCGAAGGTCGTTTCCTGGGCCGGAGCGGTGGGGCTCATGCAGCTCATGCCCTCAACCGCCAAAATTTTAAATAGAGAGGTGAAGATACATCTTGTGAACAGGTCCCACCTTCAGGACCCCCGGAAAAATATATTGCTGGGCACCCATTTTCTCTCAAAGCTGATCGGTGATTTCAAGGAATTCCCTTTTGCAGTTGCCGCCTATAATGCCGGTCAAAACAACCTGAAAAAATGGATGGCGAAATACAACTCTCAAGATATTATTGAGTTCATAGAGCATATCCCCTACAGGGAAACAAGAAGATATGTGAAGAGAGTTTTGAAGAGTTATTGGCAGTACCGGTCCGTCAATGGATTGCCCATTCAGAATGACAGGTTTTACATGGTGGACAGGACTGATATGCAGCAAGGGGTAACGCTGGATTAACGGGTGTATTCAGAAAAAGAGAGAAGCGTGCAGGTACACATTCATGTAAATTCTGAGATGAATTTTACTGATCAGGGCACCCGGACAGCCCGGGAAAAGGTGTTGTCTGATATGAAGAAAGAAAACTAATCTGGACAGCCCTGCGGGGTTTACTTTTCAGATTGACTTTGATAACTTACAAGCTGATGCAACAGGGACGGCTTAACTTTTTGAAGGAGGGATCATCTGTGGAAAACATACAGATGCTTGAAGAAAAAATAACAAAAGTTATTGATAAGCTTAAATCTTTAACTGATGAAAATTCAGCTTTGCATAACAAGGTTGTGGAACTGCAGGAAGAACTGGGGAAAAAGGATGAAGGTTTACGTTCAGCCCAACAGGAACTGCAGGATGTCAGTGCCTTAAAGACTGATATTGATAAGCTGAGCAGCGAACGGGAAACAGTCAAGACCCAGGTGGAGAACTTGATTAAAGAGCTTGAATCTGTAGAACTTTGAAAAAGCCCGGCATTCCTGATTTCACCGGTGACATAACAATTTCACAGATTCAGACTGAAGGTGATGTGAATGCGTTCCATTGAAGTGCAGATACTGGGACAGAGTTATGCTATTAAGACGGATGAAGATGATGCGTATATCCAGGCACTTGCCCGGTATATTGACGAAAAGTTAAAAGAGATATACAGTGTTGCTCCCAATATCAGTCAGACGAAGGCGACAGTCATGGCTGCCTTCGGCATAGCTGATGAACTTTTCAAGCTGAAGATGGAGCAGGAAGACCTGGACAGGATGCTGGAGGAAAAAACAAAGATGCTTTCAGGCTTGCTTGATTAGCACCCCGGTTGATGAGGTTTGTATTGCGGGTTCTCCTGTTCATATCTCAATGCCTGACCGGCAACATCAAAATCACGACAATTCCTATTTCCGTATTAAAATGAGAGAAAGGTAAAAAGTGGAAGACACAAATGAGCTGATTCAGGAGAGAATTAAGAAGCTGAACAAACTGAAAGAAACAGGTGTTGAGCCATATGGGGCTTCCTATACTGTAAAAGACCGGGCTTCCGACATTATTGACCGCTATGGAGAATTAAGCAAGGAAGAACTGGAGGCACGAAAAGAGAACTGTACAATTGCAGGGAGGATTATTTCTTTCCGTAATTTTGGGAAAACTGCTTTTTCACATATTCAGGATGCCTCGGGCAGGATACAGGTATATTTCAGTAAGAAAATTATAACCGCTCATGGGGATATCTTCAAGAATCTCGACATAGGAGATATAATCGGAATTAAGGGGGTGCTGTTCAGGACAAAGACAGGAGAGTTGACTGTTCAGATAGACAGCATTACCCTTCTTACTAAATCTCTGAGGCCGCTGCCAGAAAAATGGCATGGATTAAAGGATATCGAAACACGCTCACGACAGCGGTATGTCGACCTCATAGTAAATCCAGATGTCAGAGACATGTTCACAAAAAGAAGCCGGCTGATTTATTCGATCAGAAAGTTTTTTGATGAGAAGGGGTTTTTGGAAGTTGAAACCCCGATGATGCATCAGATCCCGGGAGGTGCGGCGGCCCGTCCCTTTAAGACCCATCATAATGCGCTGGGAATCGACCTGTATCTCCGGATTGCTCCCGAGCTTTATTTGAAGAAACTCCTGGTCGGGGGGTACGAGAAGGTCTACGAGATGAATAAAAACTTCAGGAACGAAGGAATATCGTCGAAGCACAATCCTGAGTTTACAATGCTTGAATTTTATATTTCCTATAAAGACTATACATATTTAATGAGCTTTACCGAGGAGCTTATATCCTCTCTTTGCAAAGAAATTAACGGTGACCTCCGGGTCCCCTTTGGAGAGAGTGAGGACTCAGAGGAGCAGGAAATAATAGATTTTACTCCTCCCTGGACGAAACTGACCATGGTTGATGCCATGGAGCAGCAGGGTGTTGACCCGGCGGTTTTTCAGAGCAGGGAAAAGGCAATGGAGTATGCATCCAAAAAAGATATTCCCGTTGCTGAAAAAGCAGGTCACGGGAAGGTCCTTGATGAGATATTCAAAAAGAAGGTGGAACACAAACTGATCCAGCC
>CALZGI010000345.1 GCA_945786855.1 Thermodesulfovibrionia bacterium
ATACTTTTGCACAGGTGGAGAACATTGATCTCAGTGATGTAATGCAAATTATTGAAAAGGCCAAAAAGGGAGGGACGCACTTTGTGAATGAAACGGGACGGAGCGCATCAGCCGGTCCTGCACGGGCTGCCTGCGATATGCTGCGGTGCATCATTCATGGACAGGCAGAGGTACAGCCTGTTGTGGCAATTATTGAAAATGAATATGGGCTGCTTCAGCCCGGAGACGGCCTTGATTCAATGAGCTTCGGGGTCCCGGCGCGTATAGGGCGTGACGGAGTGGAGAAAATCTATGAATTGCCGGTAGAGGAGCTGCGGGATGAACTGAAAAAGTCAGCCTCCAGCATTAAAGAGGATATCAAGGTTGCCGCCTCTATTCTTAAAGAAAAATTTTCTATCACCTAACCCTTCATGTTTAATGTGTTGTAATGGTTTATGGGAAAATTCCTTATGATGTACATCATGGCAGAGTGCCGCACGATTGGAATATGCTTAATAAGAGAATATAGATGTATGGTACGGTTGTCTTTTTTTCATGAAGTGAATGGAATGAATTTTAATCAGCAGTGTACTTAGGAGTACTTTATGACAACGGGCCGTTTCCTTGTCATTTTATTGGCCGCTGTATTTTTTGGTGAAGCAGTAAGCTTGCTGTATGTTTCAAATTTACGCCCGCTGTCAAAAACGGAAGAAGTACTGGTGGGAACGTCTTTTTTGACATTAATATTAGCTCCCCTGTTGTATTACATTTTGTTAAGACCGCTGCAATCCGGTATAAGGGCAAAAGAAAGAGCGGAGCAGGAACTGAAGTCCCTGTCACTTGTGGACCACGTGACCGGTCTCTATAATCCGCGTGGATTTTATACGCTGACCGATCATCAGATTAAACTTGCTGAACGGCAGATGAAAAAGACCTTTTTGCTGCATGCTGACATGGATAACCTGCGGGAAATTGACGATAAGCATGGCCACGATCAGGCTGAAAGAGCTGTTGTGCATTTTGCCGATATTCTCCAGGCCACCTATCGCAAAACAGATATTATCGGACGGCTTGGTGATGATGAATTTGCGGTCTATCCCGTTGAAACCGAAAACACGGAGGAAACTGCTAGAATAGTTGTGGATCGATTTCAAAAAAACCTTGACTCCTATAATGCTGAAAGCACAATGGACTATAAACTGTCAGCTAATGTCGGCATATCACCTGTTGACACGGCGTTCTGAGTATGCCGTTCATCACATTCTGCTTCAGTCCGGGCAGGTTCTCTGTAAACATATAGTCTAAGAAATACAGTAATACAATAAAGAATAACCGGGAGGAAAAGTATGACAGATTTATTCGATCAGACCTTGATCAATGGGATGACCCTGCGAAATCGTTTCGTACGTTCTGCAACATGGGAGGGGATGTGCGACGCTGACGGCCGCCCCACGGAGAAACTGACTGACTGTTACCGTGCCCTGGCCGCCGGAGGTGTCGGACTGATTATTAGCGGGTATACCTTTGTCCGACCTGAAGGAAGGCAGCTGCGAGGGAAGATGGGCCTCCACACTGACGATTTTGGCCCGGCAATGAAAACTCTCACTACTGCTGTTCATGAGGAAGGGGGGAAAATATGTGTCCAGCTGGTTCATGCCGGCGGCCAGACGAATTCGGCCCATGCCGGGCAGCAGCCCCTTGCACCTTCAGCAGTGCAGGTGGACCAGTTCCCCGAAGTTCCCTTGGAAATGTCCGGTGATGATATTGCTGCGGTTATTGCTGCCTTTGCGCAAGCGGCCGGGCGGGCGAAGGCGTATGGCTTTGATGCTGTCCAGCTTCACGGCGCACACGGCTATCTGATCAACCAGTTCCTCTCACCCCTGACGAACAGGCGTACCGATGAGTACGGAGGAGGCATAGAAAACCGGTGCCGCTTTCTTATGGAAGTATACCGTGCTGCGCGTGAGGCAGTGGGCAGTGATTATCCGCTCATAATAAAGCTCAACGGCAATGACTTCCTTGAAGGCGGCCTGTCCACAGAAGATGCGCAGTACGCCGCAGCATTCCTTGACAGAGAGGGAATTGATGCCATTGAAGTGAGCGGCGGGACCCCGGCATCGGGGGTGAACGCTCCGGTACGCACGAAAATAAAAGAACCCCACCAGGAGGCATATAACCTTGACCTTGCAAAAAAGATCAGGGGTGCAGTTCAATGCCCCGTTATGGTCGTTGGCGGTTTCAGAAGTTATGAGATCACCGAAAAAATTATTCAGAGCGAAGGCATTGAATATATTTCCATGTCCCGCCCCTTTATCCGGGAGCCTGACCTTGTCAATCGCTGGCAGGAGGGCAACACGTCACGCGCCCGGTGTATCTCCTGTAACGGCTGCTTCAAACCGGGCCTCCGGGAAGGCGGGATATACTGTGTTGTTGAAGCAAAAGAAAAGATGAAAGAAAAAGAGTAAATAAGAAGCAGGCAAAAAAGGAAGTCAGCGAAAAACAGAATATGGCAGAATGTGCCTATCAGGAACTGTACCCTCTGGGGAAAGACAGAACCAGGTATCGTCTTTTGACAAAAGACTATGTCAGTGTTGCCCGCTTTGAAGGTCATGATATTCTCAATGTTCGTCCTGAGGGCCTGACCTGCCTGGCGAAAGAGGCGATGCGCGATGTATCTTTTCTGCTTCGCCCTTCCCATAATGAAATGGTCGCAAAAATTCTCTCCGATCCTGAGGCCTCTCCAAACGACCGGGGCGTGGCCACGGCCATGCTCCGCAATGCTGAAGTTGCGGCACGGTTTGA
>CALZGI010000346.1 GCA_945786855.1 Thermodesulfovibrionia bacterium
AACTTTATTTGTTAAACCGGGCCTTTTCTGTAATTGATATTTGAAATTTATTTGTTATTTGATACTTGAGATTTGGAATTTATCTTTCCACACACCATTCACGGGCGTTCTGAAACATCTTAAGCCAGGGAGATGCCTGCAGGTTCTTTTGCCAGTCGTGGGGCATCCACGGCCACTGCCATTTAAGGAATGTCCGTTCAGGGTGCGGCATAATTGCCAGATGCTTGCCGTCAGGTGAGCACAGACTTGCGATCCCATGAGCAGATCCATTCGGATTAAAAGGATAATTTAGTGCAATTTCATTGTTGTCATCAACATACCGCATGGGGGCCAGATTTTTTTCTTCTACCTTCTTAAGTATGCTGTCATCAGGGAAAAAAGCCTTTCCCTCACCGTGGGCTACCCAGATGCCCAGGATAGAGTCTTCCATTCCCCGCAGCAGGACAGACGGGCCCGGCATGATTTTAACCGATGAAAAACGGGATTCAAATCTTCCCGACTGGTTATGAATGAATCTCGGCTGAATGCTGTCATGTATCCCCTGCCAGGGAACCCATCCAAGAAGAGCCATAAGTTGGCAGCCATTGCAAATTCCAAGGCTGAATGTGTCTTCCCTCTCATAAAAGTCCTGAAAGCTCTTCCATATCCTGTTATTAAAACGAATAACTCCTGCCCATCCCTTCGCCGAATCAAGCACATCGGCATAGCTGAATCCTCCCACAAAGGCGGCCCCCTTAAATCCATCAAGGGAGATTCTTTCTTCAAGGAAATCGGTCATTGTCAGGTCCCATGGTTCAAATCCTGCCTGAAAAAAAGCAGATGTCATTTCCCTGTCGCTGTTGCTCCCTTCTTCCCGAATAATTGCGACTTTCGGTTTGTCGTCTCTCGCAAGCAATGAAGCAGGTGTAACAGAGGGATCAAAAGTTAAGAGATAATCAGGGCCGGGCCTGTCAAAGCAGGCCTTTTTTTCCTCATCTGCGCACTCCGGGTTTGCCTGCAGCCGCTCAAGCTGATACCCTGTCTCTTCCCACATTCGCCTTAAATCCCTCATATCCTCCTCGAGGACAGGGGCCCCGTTGACCGAGACTGAAACCTCCTTTGAGTCGGTGGTGTTGCCGATAATCTGGAAAGGAACAGCTGCGTCACTTAAAATCGCTGAAATCTCCTTCTCCTTTTCAGGCAGATATTCCATCACAAGACCAAGTTCTTCGGAAAAGAGACGGGCAATTGAGGACGGCACATTGTCTCTGTTTTCGTCCGCTCTTTCGCCCTTCCGCTCTTCCGCGCTGAGATTGATCTCAACCCCGCAGTTCCCTGCAAAGGCCATTTCAAGGACTGTCGTAATTAATCCGCCGTCGCTCCTGTCATGACCGGACAGGATAAGATCTTTTTCGATGAGCGACTGTACACAATTAAACGCCCGTTTCAGAAATTCTGCATCATCCACATCGGGCGGCTCAGTACCGACCTGTCTGTACGCCTGGGCCAGGGCACTCCCGCCAAGACGGTCTCTCCCCCCTCCCAGATCAATATAAAGAAGTCGGCTCCTGCCCGGTTTCTTTATATCGGGAGTAACAACCTGTGTTATGTCCGGACAGGTTACATAGGCAGAAATTACGAGAGTTCCGGGCGATTTGACTGTTTCGCTTTTCCCCGAAGAGTCAGTGACCTGTGTCGCCATGGACAGACTGTCCTTCCCCCCGTCAATCGCCACACCGAGACTTGTCAAAATATCACTCAATGCCACCGCTGCATCATAGAGCTTCGCGCCTTCTCCGGGGAGTTTGGCAGCCCACATCCAGTTACCTGAACACTTGATGTGTTCCAGGGCACTGATCTTTGCCCACACAATATTAGTTAATGCCTCGCCTACGCACATGCGCGCCATGGCAGCAGGGTCCAGCAATGTCTTCATTGGTTGTTCTCCGATTGATAACGCGGCACCGGTAAGTCCGAAGTGGCTCTGGCTGATCACCGCCACGTCGGAAACAGTAAGATGAAGCGGGCCGGCACACTGCTGCTGTGCGACTAATCCCGTAACACTCCTGTCCACTTTATTGGTAAGAAACCGTTTCGAACCGACTGACAGCAGGCGCAATACCCTTTCGAGAACATCTTTGACTGTTATGTCATTGGGGAGTTTCAACGGTTCCCTGTACGCCGGGAGACGCTCAAGGTGAAAAGTTTTTTGAGGCATGTCGCCCAATATTTTCTCGAGGTCGAGGTTCACCGGTGTGCTTCCGTCCATTTCATCAAAAAGGACCGCATAGCCGTCACCGGTGATTTCACCGATCACCGCAAAGGGGACCTTTTCCCGCAGACACATTTTTTTAAATATTTCAATATCCTCCGCCTTAAGGAGAAGGGCATTCTGTTCCTGATATTCGGCGCCCCATATTTCAAGCACTGAAAGAGTCAGGTCACCAAGGAGAACTTTTCTGACCTCGATTTTCGCGCCGGCCGGATAAATGATTTCCTTCACAACATTACAGTTCCCTCCGGCGCCCTGATCATGAATGCTGACAACGGGGTTTCCGTCACCCAGTTCAACGCAGGCCCTCAGAACCCTGTTCATTTTCTGCTCCATTTCAGCATCACCGCGCTGTACGGCGTTAAAATCGAGTTCAGCAATATTTTCCCCCTGTATCATGCTCGAAGCAGCGCCACCGCCAATGCCTATCCGGTAGGCAGGGCCGCCAACCTTGACTACCAGCATTCCCTTTTCGGGGGCCCCTTTTTTGATATGCCTCCCATCCATCTGACCGACTCCAGCCGTAAACATGATGGGCTTAAGCCACTCATACCGTTCTCCACCGGGCACCCGCATCCCGAGTGAGCGGGTATACCCCTGAATAACCGGCTCGCCGAATTTGTTTCCATAATCAGACGCGCCGTTGCTTGCCTGGATTTCGATATCCAGCGGCAATGCCAGGTTGCCCGGATAGACAAAGGATGTATCCTCCCATGGCAGATCATACCCGGGAATGAACAAGTTCCCGACGCAGTACGCAGCCGTCCCTGCGACGACCAGTCCTCCCCGTCCCGTTGCCTGAACATCCCGAATCCTGCCGCCTGTTCCCGTTTCAGCCCCCGGATAAGGAGCAACACCGCTTGGAAAGTTATGGGTCTCCGCAGTAAAAATAACGTCATAGGGAACTGCGGTCATTTCAAAAGGAGACGGCTCCAGGGGGGTTTGAGGACGAATGGTATCAATATTGTATCCTTTCATTGAGCTGGAGTTGTCCTTGAATGCAATGACGCTGTTTGAGGGGTTTACGTCAAGGGGCTTTTTAATTATTTCGATAAGGTCAGCGGGGATTTCTTCTCCGTCGACAATCAGCCTGCCCTTAAAGAACCAGTGCCGCGAATGCTCACTATTTGACTGACTCAGGTCAAAACACTCTACATTGGTCGGGTTTCGTCCGATATCATCGACAAAAAGAGTGTGGTAATAATCCATATCCCAATCGTCCAGTCCGAGGCCCATCTCCCTGTTTATTTTTTCAAGTGCCGGCCGCCCTTCCTTAATGAGCGGGACTTCATAGACAGGTTCGGGTTTTCTCCCCGCCTCAAATGTTGTTAACGGCTCCGGGTAAGGGCATTCAGTCATCCTGTCGTGCACCTGCTCCAGAAAAATGTTTACACAGGCCTCACTGATCTCGCTCGATGTCTTAAGCAGATATCTTCGGGACCGCTCTATCCGCGTAATCTTTCGAAGCCCGCATGCATGGCAGACCGCAACAGCATTCGTTGACCATGCCGTCGTAAAGCTCATACGGGGTCCCACTTCAAGAACAATGCCATGATTCATTCTTTCCGCGTCCACAGACGTGTGGTCTGTTTGCTTCGTTAAATAACTTTCATGGGAAAAAGACTCCGGCTCGAATGTCTCAGAAAGGAGCCAGCGGAGAATATCCATTTCGTCCACGCTCAGGGATTCCTTTGTCTCTACATTGAAGCAGAATTCCGTTTCTATCCCTTCTATGTCCGGGGAAATTTCCAGTTTTGCAGCTGACAACAGCTCGTTGCGTGCTGTTGTTGACAAGGCAGGTGTTCTGTAAAAATGCATTAAACCCATTTCATCTCTCCAGGAGGAAAATCTCAGCAGACGCTATTGTATCATTTTTATCCCGGTTAATTCACAGTGCTATTCAGCTAAAGCTTCACCCTGTTTATGCCGATAAGTGATATAAGCGAACAGGACAGCAGAAAGAGGGCAACTATGTATAACTATATGGTATTCAATGTGTCAGAAAAGAAGCTGTACCGCGACTTTTTAGCCTATTATAAGCGTAACCCCTGTGACGAACTATTCTATGTTTCTATAAATAATCCTAAATTATTACAGTATCTGGAAGAATTTATAGAACGGAGAATGAACTGAAAAGAACCTGAGAAATCATTCAGTAACTTCCTTTATGGCCTCAGCAGTGATCCTGGTGAGGCTTTTTAATTCATTCATGGATATGCTCAAAGGCGGCATGAGAACAATCACATCACCGAGAGGACGGATAATAACCCCCTTGTCTCGTGCCCTTATGCATACTTTCCGGCCCATTTTTTCTTTCAGGTGATAAGGTTTTTTTTTCCCTTTGTCTCTTACGAGCTCAATTCCGACCATGACTCCCCTCTGCCGTATATCGCCCACATGGGAGAACTCTGATATTTTTTCAAGCTCCCTCGCCAGCACGTTAATTTTTTTCTTCAGCTTCTGCAGCGTCTTTTCTCTCTTAAACACACCGAAGTTTGCAATAGCAGCCGCACAGGCGAGCTGATTGCCCGTGTAGGTGTGTCCATGAAAAAAAGTTTTTAACCTTTCGTACCTGCCGAGAAAAACTCTGAATATTTTCTCCGTTGTGACAGTGGCTGCCAGAGGCAGGTACCCCCCGGTTATCCCCTTTGCAAGACAGATAATGTCCGGGCTGACTTCTTCATGTTCACAGGCAAACATCTTTCCTGTCCGTCCGAATCCGGTAGCCACTTCATCAGCAATCATGAGAATTCTGTACCTGCGGCAAAGCTTTTTGATCCCTTTCAAATAACCGGGCGGTGACGTAATCATGCCCCCGGCTCCCTGCACGAGGGGCTCAATAATCAGTGCGGCGATCTCGTTGTGATGTTTTTTTATCGTCTTTTCCGCTTCCCCGAGACAAAAAAGTCTGCACGAGCAAAGGTCCTTTTCAAATTCGCATCGATAGCAGTGGGGCGAAGGGATTTTATATGAGTCAAAAAGCAGGGGTGAAAATATCGAGTGAAACAGTTCAATCCCGCCCACGCTGACCGCTCCCAGTGTGTCGCCGTGGTATGAATTGTTCAAGTAAATAAATTTAGTTTTACTTTTCAGGCCCTTGTGCTGCCAGTACTGAAATGCCATTTTCAGTCCTACCTCCACCGCAGTGGAACCATTATCAGAGTAGAACACCCGGCTCAAACCCTTTGGGGCACTCTTGACAATCATCTCTGCAAGCATTGCGGCTGGAGGGCTGGTCAGACCAAGAAGCGTTGAGTGGCTTATTTTATCTATCTGTTCCTTTATTGCTGCGTCAATTTCTTTTTTTCTGTGTCCGTGAACGGTCACCCAGAGAGAAGATACCCCGTCAAGATACCACTTCCCGAATATATCTTTTAAATATGACCCTCTCCCTTCAGCAATAATCAGAGGGTCCTCTTTTTCCCACTCCTTCATCTGGGTAAAAGGGTGCCAGAGATAATCTCTGTCACTTTTTTCTATCTGGCTCTTAAAGTTTTGGATATTCATCCGGGCATGCCTCCCTCTCTGCCGCAGTTGCTCTTCCTGCTCCTGGAGTAGTATTAATATATCAGAAAAAAACGTGTCTTTTCCTGACTTGCATTATCCATCTCCAAGAATCCCCTTCTGCTGCTGAAATTCTTAATTGTCATGGCAGGTTAGCCCAGTTCATAATATTTTCATCATTGTCTTATAATATTATTATTATATGTTATAGTATGAGTTTACAAGGTCTTACAACATGGGTATAATTTAGAAAATGAAAAAAGTTGCAGTTTTTTTTATAACAATAATCGCGCTTGCTGCAGGCTATATAATCGGTACCAGATCTGACTTTTTTTCGAATAAATCGCCTGCAGCACCATATACATACAACCTCCAGCTGCCCAAAGAGCTTTCGGGAAGCAGCCCCGCCTTTTCAGGCGTCGTCAGTGTGATAAGCCCCGTTGTTGCCAATATTTCAACCTCAAAGACCATTTCGGGGAAAGAATCCTCTTCTTCCCAGCACTTATTTGAAGGCCCCTTCAGAGATTTTCTCGATTCTTTTAATATGCCGAAAAAATGGAAGGAACAGAACCTTGGCTCGGGAGTCGTTGTGTCTCCTGACGGCTATATCATCACCAACAATCATGTTGTGGAAAAATCCGACGAAATTAAGGTGACATTGTATGACCAGCAGAACTATAAAGGGAAAATCATTGGAACGGACCCGAAGACGGACCTTGCAGTCATAAAAATATCAGCGAAAAACCTGCCCGCAATAAAATGGGGAGATTCTGACACATTACAGGTTGGTGAATTTGTCCTTGCATTCGGGAACCCGTACAGTCTGGGGCACACTGTTACCATGGGGATTGTGAGCGCTCTCGGCAGGGCAAATGTCGGCGTAGCAGATTATGAGGATTTTATTCAGACCGACGCCGCAATAAATCCGGGGAACTCAGGAGGTCCCCTCGTCAATATCAAGGGTGAGCTCATCGGTATAAATACAGCCATTTTTTCAAGGACAGGTGGATATCAGGGCATCGGGTTTGCTGTGCCGAGCAATATGGCCAATTCCGTTATGACCCAGCTCATTAATGAAGGCAAAGTTACCCGAGGGTGGCTGGGAGTGACCATTCAGAACCTGACTCCGGAACTTGCGAAAGAGTTTGTTCTGGAAAAGTCGACGGGAGCACTTGTAACCGATATTTTCAGTGGTAGTCCGGCTGAAAAGGCCGGTTTAAAAAGGGGAGATGTAATTCTTGAAGTCAACGAAAAGAAAATCAGGAATGTTGAATCGCTGAGAAATCTTGTGGCACAGAGCAAAGCAGGGAGTACGATGCATCTGAACATTCTAAGGGACGGGAAGACCATGGAGGTAAGCGTAAACATCACTGAATATCCGCAGGATCTGGCCCAGGCAGAAAAGGTGGAATCCCCCGAAGACGAGCTCAACGAAGAAAAAACACTTGCCGGCCTGAGCGTAGCCGATCTGACCCGTGATATTGCCAAGCAGCTCGGGCTGTCGAAAAACGATAATGGTGTTGTGATAGTCAGGGTTGAATCATACAGCACAGCTGAAGATGCAGGCCTAAAGAAAGGTGATGTCATTCAGGAAGTCAATAAAAGGAAAATTAGAAATTTAAATGATTTTAACAGGGTCCTTCCCGGCATAGGGGAAGGAGACACAATATTACTATTTATTAACAGAAGCGGAAATAAATTTTATGTCACTTTAAAAACATATTCTTAAAGAAACCGAGGACAATAAGATGTTACACAAAATTATTTTTTTCCTGGTCTTTGTGGCAGGCGGTTACATCATAGGCGTACGAGAGGGAGTGAATTATGATGGCATCTTCTGGGGCGCCGGGGTCGGACTCATTGCACTGATCCTTGAGTATGTGTTGACCATGGTTGGTTTCGGGACAGTTTTTGGCGGGCTGGTCGGACTCTCAATCGGTCTCCTGTTTGCCAAATTAATCTATCTGCCGCTGGCATCAATCTTTACGAGCATGGACGGAACGTACATCGAGGTTATGTTTAACACCGTTTTCGGATACAGCGGTCTTCTGCTTGGATTGAGGGCGGGAAAGGACTTTACATTGGCAAATGTAGTCAAGGCCTTTAAAAGCCGGGCGGAAGAAGGACATGCCAAGGTAATCGATACCAGTGTAATAATTGACGGCAGGATTGTCGATGTCTGTGAAGCAGGTTTTATCGAGGGGACGTTTATCATCCCACAGTTCATACTGCAGGAGCTCCAGCATATTGCCGATTCCACAGATTCGCTTCGCAGGGCCCGTGGACGACGGGGCCTTGACATCCTTCACAAAATCCAGAAAATGACAAACATCACCGTCAAGATTGTGGATGAAGACTTTCCGAAAATCAAGGAAGTGGATGCCAAGCTGGTAGCTCTGGCACGACTGATGGGTGCAAAGATCATTACAAACGATTTCAACCTTAACAAGGTAGCAGAACTGCAGGGGGTAACGGTACTGAACCTCAATGAGCTTGCAAACGCGGTAAAACCGGTTGTCCTGCCCGGGGAGAGAATGAATATTTTCATCGCGAAAGAAGGCAAAGAATCGAGCCAGGGGGTCGGTTATCTCGATGACGGCACTATGGTCGTTGTTGATAATGCCCGAAAGAAAATAAACCAGCAGATGGATGTGGTGGTGACGAGTGTTCTGCAGACGACTGCAGGGAGAATGATATTCGCGAAACTGAAAGATGATGCTGACAGGGAAGAACTGAAGATGGCCCGGCATTAATGGAAAGAAAATTCATTGCCATTGTTCCGTCGGCCGGCCTTGGGAAGAGGTTTGATTCATCAAAGAGAAAAACCTATGTCAAGGTGCATGGCATCCCCCTAATTATTTACACACTGAAACGTCTCGAAAGAGAACGATCAATAGCTGAAATTATCCCCGTCCTCAGGCAGGAAGACATTGACAAGGGATTTGCGCTTATCAAAGAATATAACATCAGCAAGGTCACTCGGATCGCTGCAGGAGGGAAGGAACGACAGGATTCTATCTATAACGCATTGAATCTTATTGAAGAAGAAGACCCCGATTTCTGCAATAACTGTTATGTCTTTATTCACGACGGCGTCAGACCTTACATACC